>CALMAP010000405.1:5387-9753 GCA_937859825.1 uncultured Terriglobus sp.
CTACCACGCGAACCCATCGGACCTGCATGCGCCCGAGTCCATCTACATCGTCGGCAACCTGCTGGCGGAAGAGGGCATTGTGCTGCACGACCCGGCGGCGGTTCAGGCCTCCATCGGCCAGTATGAGTTTTTGCGCAAGCAGTACCCCACCAGCAGCCTTCGCATTGCCGCCCTGCTTGAGGAGGCGCACGTTGCCGTCGTCGGCCTGCACGACGTGAAACTGGCACGCGAGAAGTACGCCGCCTTCGCCGACCAGTTTCCCAAGTCGCAGCACATCGACGAGGTGCACGAGGCGCTGATCACGCTGCACACCGGCGCGCTGCCCGCAGTCACTTCCGGTCCGCTGGCGTCGGCCGCTGGAGCGGGAAACACGGTCGCCAGTTCCCCGGTATCGGGCGGAAGCGCGCCCACTCCTGCCGCGGGACTGACCGAGAAAAATCTTGCGCCCCCTTCGCCTTCACCGACGGCCAAATCTGCGGAAACGGGCCACATCGCAGACGCGGGCCGCCTGCAGCGCAGCGCGGCCTCCGCTTCGAACGGTGTTGCCGGGTCGTCCGTCGCGCCGGGTGAACGGACAGAGGCGAGCCAGCGTGCTTCCGAGCGCAAGGCCACTCCTGGAGACGCGGCGCAGCAGGCGCGCGCCAGCGCCGACCGCGACACCGCACCCCCACAGGGCACCAACGGGCCGACCCATACCCGCAGCGGCCTGGCGCTCATCAGCGGCATCCGGCACTGGTCCACGCCCACGTACACGCGCGTTGCGATCGATCTCGGCGACGAGGTGAAGTACGAGGCCGCACGGGTGCCGCATCCTGACCGCATCTACTTCGACCTGCACGGCACCCGGCTCTCGCCCGACCTTACGGGGAAGACATTTCAGGTGGTGGACGATGGGTTCCTGAAGCGCATCCGCGCGGCACAGTACTCCAACGACACCACGCGCGTGGTGCTCGACGTGAACGACGTTACGGAGTACTCGGCGTTTTTGCTGCCGAACCCTTACCGGCTCATCATCGACATTCACGGCGGCAACAAAGCCGCTGCGCAGCCGCAACCGGAGAGCGGCACGACGGCACAGAGCGCGGACGCAGCCGTGGTTGGGGACAATCTTCTGCAACGTTCGCCTGAGTCGGTGGAGGCAGCCGTAACGGCGCAGGCGGACGCTCACAACAAACTCGCAACACCTCAGCAGCAGGACGTGCCGGTCACCCGTATGGCAGCGCAGAACGGATCGGCTGTTCCCGCTGCCGTGCCCGTGCGCGGCAGTGGTTCCGCGAAGGAGGTGGCAACGCTCAGCCAGCAGCCCGACAAGGTGGAGGCGACGGCCAGGCCGACCTCGCAGCCGATTGCGGTCGTGGCCGATCGCCCCGGTACGGGAGCTGAGAATCCCATCAACCTGCGGCGCGTCAAGCGCGGCCGCGACGGCATCGCGGCAGATCTTTCCTTGCAGCGAGCCGCCAGCACCACCACCGCGGGCCAGCGCTCGTTGATGCGCGCACTCGGTTTGAAGATCGGCCGCATCGTAATCGACCCCGGTCACGGCGGGCACGACAGTGGAACGCTCGGCGCGGGCGGGATCATGGAAAAGGATGTGGTGCTCGACGTGGCTCTGCGCCTAGGCAAGCTCCTGCACGACCACCTCGGTGCGGAGATCATTTACACGCGCTCCGACGATACTTTTATCCCGCTCGAAACGCGCACGGCCATCGCCAACAAGGCCGAGGCCGACCTGTTCCTATCCATCCACGCGAACAGCTCGCAGGACATGTCGGCACGTGGCGTAGAGACGTACTACCTGAACTTCACCGCGCAGCCCGACGCGCTGGACGTGGCCGCACGCGAAAACGCCGTGAGCGACCAAAGCGTGCACGAATTGGCGGACATGGTGAAAAAGATCACCCTCAAGGACAAGATCGACGAGTCCCGCGAGTTCGCGCAGGACGTAGAAGCGTCGCTCTACGACGGCCTGCAGCGCGGCAACACCGGCATGAAGAACCGGGGCGTGAAGAAAGCTCCGTTCGTCGTGCTCATCGGTGCCAACATGCCCAGCATTCTGACTGAGATCAGTTTCGTAACCAACCCACAGGATGCGACGCAGCTTCGCACCGGTGCCTACCGGCAGCGTGTGGCGGAGTCAATCTATCGCGGCATCTCGCGCTATGCGCAGGGGCTTGGCGGCATGCGCCTGGCCAGCACACCAACTGGAGCAAAGAGCGACAAGAGCGCACCATAAGCTGTTGTCCTCTGCAGATTCCTGTAGCACCTGCTCACCCCGGCAAGCTACACTTCACGCGAAACATCGCCAAGCTGTACTAGGCCCGCGCGTCTTTAGCGGGCACAACTAAGCCGGAGCAGCACTCAAGTCATCCGCTCACCGGAGCGCACTTATGCTGGAGACGCGTCATATCGATGCTTTCCTGCACCTCGCCGCGGCAGGTGATGTGCAACGCGTTGCGCAGCAATTAGGAATCAGCAACGAAACGCTGCTCTCGATGCTTCACGATCTTGAGACAAGCCTGGATACGCAGCTCTTCCGGCGTGAGCGGCACAACCAGATGTTGCTTACCGCTGCCGGGCGTGTGCTGCAGGTGGAAGCTTCCGCGACGATGGCGGCGTTGCGCCGCGCAGAGGAGCAGACCAGGCGCATGCCGCGCATCGTGGATCGAAGCCTTGTCATCGCCTTGAATGGTTCCGCCGGGCACCCGCTCGTCGCCGAGGTCGTCGATCGCTTCAGTCGCGAAGCGAGTGAGTTTGACATGATCCTGCAGGCGAAGCCGTTGCACATTCAACGGCTGGCCCTGCTCAGCGGCGAGGCAGACGCCTGCTTCATGTATACGGACCTGGAGATACGGCTTGACACGCGTCTGTCGGTCTTACGACCATCGGTGGTACCGGCTTCGTCTTTCGTCCGCTGCGGCGCGGCACACAACTGGTCTACCAAGCCCTTGTGTACCGCTCTGACAAAACTTCGCCCGCAATCGAGCGGCTTCGGGAGACGGTGCTGGCCGTGCGTTCCGCGCATAGTGGCGTTGCCGGACTTGCGGCAGGACGAAGTCACATCCATGCAGCGCCACCGCCGTCCTCGGCTGGGACCTGAGAGGGGCGAAGCATGTGGGAGCAAAGAGCGGCCACGCGGTGTCTAAGCGCTGTGACCAATCTTTCGCACAGGTAGTCTCATCCTTATGTCTGCTTTTGGGCGCTCTCTTGCTCTTACGTTTTACGCGCTGCTCGCTACTGTGTCGCTGCCGGCTCAAGCACCACCTGCAGGCGCTCCGTCTACCACCGTCAACATGCCGCCGGCACCGCTGCTGCCCGACAGCTTCGGCCCTTGGCACGCCACCGGTACGGCGGAGAACGCGATTCACCTGGACGAGGCTTCCGCGAAGGAGCTGCAGGTGCGGCGCGCCGACGCGAAGACCTATATCGCGGAGGGTGCAACGGCGGTGATCTCGGCCGTGCAGATGACCGACTCCACAGGCGCTTACAGCGGATGGACGCTGTTGCGCGCCGCGAACACACGCGGCGACCTGCGGCCCTGTGCAGATGGCAACTCGCTTGGCGTGAACTGCGCCGTTTCTGCCGGCGCGCTGCTTACGTGGCAGGGCAACACGCTGTTGCAGATTGCGCCTGCCGGAACGCACGCCGTTTCCGCTGGCTCGTTCACAGGGCTGATGGACGCCTTGCCGAAGCCGATCGGGGCTAAGGGCGCGCCACCATTGCTGCCCACACGCCTTCCGCAGGCCGGCCTGCTGCAGTCAAGCGTGCGCTATGCCGTTGGTGCCTCAACGTACGTGGCAGAAGGCGGCACACTCCCGCCCGAGCTGCTGAACTTCAGCAAGAGCCCTGAGGTGCTGCTGGCGCGCTACACGGGCCGCGGCGGCAACGGGCTGCTTACGTCTGTGTTCTATCCCACGCCGGCGATTGCCGGTGCGCAGCAGCACGCACTTGAAAAGGCCATTGCCGACGGCACGCTGCCTGCGGGCATGCGCGTTGGCACGCCCACGGTGCGGCGCTCCGGGCCCATCGTGGCGCTTGTCACAGGCGACTTCACCAAGGCGCAGGCGGCCAGGCTCGCAGAGTCGGTAAAGTACGAAGCGCAGATTACCTGGAACAAGCCTGAGGGCTACATGGACCAGTTCACCATCACCCGTACGTCGAACGTCATGGTGCAGATCATCATCCTTGTGATCACCGTAGTGCTTGCCGCGCTGGTGTTGGGTGTCGTCTTCGGTGGGGGCCGCGCGCTGATCCGTCGTGCTCGCGGCAAGCCGATTTCGTCTATGGAAGATCTGGAAATTATCCGGCTTGATCTACGCGGGCCCGCTCCAAAAATTCAGTCGTGAGGCCGGGTTGTACGAACATAAGG
>CALMAP010000406.1 GCA_937859825.1 uncultured Terriglobus sp.
GTGGACGGTGAAGCTGTCCCACCCTTCCCCCCGCTCCTTGGAAGACGCCGATGATGCTGACGTCTCCCACATTGCCACCGCCACCGGCGACGGGATATGAGTTGAAGACGAAACGAAAAACAGGCTTACTGAACGTCGGATACCTGGCTGTTCAGGAACACTACCTTCATGTCCTTGTAGATGTAGACCTGTTTCGGCCCGAGGTCCACGATCTTGTCCGGGTTGCCAAGTGATTTCTTCACCTCGTCGGGGCTCATGCCGAGCTTGATGGTCTTGCTCTCGACGGCTGAGGCTGTGGCCGGATCGGCGATAACCGTGTCGATGGTCTTCTTCACATCCTCGGGCGTCATGTTGTCCAGATTGGGGAGTTTGACGTTCAGTTCAGCTCTGTAGCGTGTGCCTCTCCCGTCGCCAAGCGTGGTGACATCTGTGGTGAGCAGTTCCAAAAGGACGGAATCTTTCCTCACCGTGATCTGAGTGACATAGACCTTCTCATTTGGGTTCAGAGTGCGCGACTGGCCGGTGTTCCCGCCGAAAGCCGCCGCAAACCCGGTCGCCTGCGTGAGCTGGCCGTCCTGGTAGTTGGTATTCACGATGACATTCTTTGTGTTGGCGAGGTCCGCGTAGATGCCTGGAAGGCGCACAACCAAGATCGCGCCTGGCTGCGTGATCCGGGTGTAATCGAACTGCACCAAGCCGGTCATTCCAACTTTGGTCAGAGGATAGGCAGCAATCAAAGCTTCACGCATAGCCTTGCTGTTCGGTGCACAAACGGCCGGCGCAGGTGCCAGGGCACAAACCAGAGAAGTGGTGATGAGGGCGCGGGGGATAAATCGCATTGCTGAATCCTTTGGGGTTAGCGCCCACGACTGTGGCGGTGCTGAATGACTGGAGCTTGTTCCGGCGCGAATGCGTTGGAAGGAGCTTCGCTTTGCTGCTGAACGGGAAGGGTGAGAGAAGGCTTCAGTTGTTCCTGGCGTTCAATGGTCGGAGCTACTGCGTTCGCCTGAGCCGAAGTGTCCGACGTGTAGACGCTTACCTGTCGCCCTGTACGAGAGAGGAAAGCGGCCTCGGACGCGTTCTGGAAACCGTCCTGACTGATAAGAACCTTGTCGGGAGCACCAGTCTTGAGACTGTCAACGGCATAACCGTACTCAATGTGCTTCGCCTGTTCTTTGGTCAGTTGCACACCCTCGCCTTTATCGAGACGTACTTCTAGGGTATCTCCAATGGCGGTGATGGTGCCGAAGTCGCCTTTTCGGAAGCGCTGCGAGGCGTCGGGTGCGGTCATACGGATTCGATCACCCTTGGCGAACTCCTGATATTCCGCTCGGTAGACCTTGCTCTGGCCGGTCATCGTCTTTGTGAGATGAGGACTGTAAATTACCTCGTCACCGTGAGAGGTTCTAACGGTGAGCTGATTGTTCTTGCGGTCTGCGGCGACGACGACGGCGATGCTGTCGTTTGGAATCCCTTGACTAGCTGGGCTTCCTTGCCGGTACTGGATGATGTCGCCGGGGGCGTACTGAGCTACGAGCCTCTGGTTCGTCAGTTCCTGCTCGACATGGATGGGAAGGGCTTTGCTATCTGGCGCGACGGTTCCCGACACCTGGAGGTCGGAACGGATGAGCTGATTCAACTCGCGGCGTTCGGCGGGGTCTTTGGCAATAACGACGCTGCTAGAAGGGTGCTCTGCATAAGCAAGAGCGACCGCTGCCATGCGGTGGTCTGGTTCGGCATACTCCCGTATCTGGACGACGCTGTTCTTCTGCGGCGCTGGCGTAGGGGAGCTCTGCCGGAAGTCTACGGCTGCGGTCTTGCTGACATCGGTGGCAAGCCGTGCTCCAAGGCCGTCTGCGTCGTTGGTGTAGATTCTCGCGTCATGCTCCGCACGCGAAACCGCGACGTAGGCCAGCCGGGTATTGATAAGCGAGCGGGCCGAATCCGTGTCGATATTCGCGATAACTCGGCCCTCCGTGAGTCCCTGCGAGATGTGGGATGTGACGGCATAGCCGTGGTCGAAGTGCCTCATCCTGGCCGGGTCGAACTGAACAATGCGCTCGGTTTTGCCGTCCAACTGGACGGTAATCTGTCCGGTTTCGAGCTTGGTGATTGTGCCTAGATCACGGTTATTAACCCCTAAGTCCTTGTCCTTCGCGGTGAACTGTATCCGATCGCCGGTCGCGAAGTCCTTTTGGGTCTCGATGTAGGCGTTCACACCTTTCAGGCGCTTCGGGTCGTAGGTAATGGCCTTGCCGCCGTCCTGCTGGACGGTCACGGTGTTGTTTCTGGCATCTGCGGAAAGCACGACGGCGGTGCTGTTCTGAGGTATGCCGTGGGCCTTGCTGCCCTTCTCGTATTTGATGATGTCGCCCGGTTTGTATCGAGCGGCCCACTCTCGATCCGCGCCGGTCATATCGGAGCGGTGGGCCAGGACGGAGAACGTCTTCTGCTCGGATTCGAGCTTTCCGGATTCCTGCAATTCAACGCGGACAGCCTGATTGATCTGCTGGCGGCTACGGTTGGCGGGAGAGACGATAATGGTCCGCTCCGGGTTCGCGGCGTAGTCCCTGGCGATGGCGGCGATGCGCTCGTTTGGGTCTGCAACCTCCGTGATGCGGCCCTGCTGGGCGAGCTTTTCGATGCCCTCGGCTGTCTTGCCTTTGGCGAGGAGATTGACGGCTTCCAGTAGCTCGGGGTTCCTGCGCTGCCTCACGATCTGGTCCAGTTGCGAGGTCCGCATCCCGGCATCCTGCATCTGTTCAAACGGTCGGCCCGCGTCTACGCCCTGATGCTGGGCGGTGTCTCCAATCGCCAGAACGCGGTCCTCTGGCTTGATCTTTTCGAGGAAGGCCCGCATCTGCCGGGTGCTGGCGAGGCTGGACTCGTCCAACATATAGAGA
>CALMAP010000407.1 GCA_937859825.1 uncultured Terriglobus sp.
CGTATTCAGTGAGGGAGCTCCTGCGTGTTAGGTCGCCAATGCGAGTAGAAGCATCACCGCAGTTACCAGCATGGCGACACCCAGCACCTCGTTCAGCCTGCGATTGCGGGTTGGGGTGGCTTCCAGTTTCAGTGTTCGCATGGGCGTCGGTTCTCCTCACATGTTCCCGCGGCACCTGCAGACAGCACACGGATGACACACTGATTCTCGCCGCGAACAGAGGCGAAAGGCTGGAAATCTGCAGTAGGAACCCACGCGAGCAACCCACTTGCCGGGTCGCGCCTCCTATGCTGCTGTATGTGCTCGGCAGGCCCAGTGCCGCGAGTTACAGAACAAAGCGAGGGACGGAGGCGCGGGTTTTCGCGATTTCCTCCGCTTGCTGCCGGCGAAGGAGAATCGCGCCAGCCGGCAGACTTCGTCCTTCGAAAATCTGACTGTCGCCGTTCCACGCGGCAGTTCTGCAAAGACGGAATACAAAGATTGGGTGCGGATGTACCCAGCGCACGAGGGAATGATTATGGCAGAGATACTGAAGGAAACAGAAGACACGCTCCGTGGACTGATCAAAACGCTCATCGACAGCCAGGCAGGGTTCCAGGACATCGGCGAACACATTAAGGATGAAACCCTGAAGCGCTACTTCCTTGCGGAAAGCCTGAAGCGCGCATCGTTCCGCGGTGATCTGGAAGACACCCTCCACAAGGAAGGCGTCAAGGACGTAAAAGAGACAGGCTCGATTGCCGGTAGCCTGCACCGCACGTGGGGTGATCTGAAGGCTAAGCTTGGCGGTGGTGACCACACGCTGCTGGAGAGTGCCGAGTCCGGGGAAGATACCATCAAGAAGGCATACGCCGACGCACTCAAACTGGAACTCCCCCTCCCTGTGCACCAGCTGTTGAGCACGCAGGCAGCGCACATTCAAACTTCGCATGACTATGTGAAGGCAGCACGCGACAGCCGCAAGTAATCCGTTCTTATGCAGGACGAGAAAGGCCCCGCCCAGCGGGGCCTTTCTGTTGAGGTGGTTATGAAACGATTCTGCTACCTTGCAGGCATGGGCGCACAGTTGTTCCTGTACGTGGGTGCCGGAATTAACCATTTTTGGCATACCGGCATGTACCTGCGCATCATGCCGCCACACTACAGCGACCCACTTATGCTGGTGCGGCTTAGCGGTGTGGCGGAAATACTCGGGGGCATCGGACTTGTCGTTCCCGCAACACGCCGGCCCGCAGCTACCGGCCTAATTGTCCTGCTTGTGGTGTACTTTGACGTGCACCTCTACATGGCGCGGAACGCAGCGCAGTTTACGCAGATTCCAGCATGGGCGATTTATGCACGTGTTCCATTACAGTTTGTCTTGATTGCCTGGGCGTGGGTGTACGCCCGAAGCGAACAGCCAATGCTTGCTAAGACTGCCTAACACCTCGTCGCCGGGAATTGCACTTTCGACAGAGAAACGTGCTCTACGCGGCTGGAGCGGAGAACCTGCATCATTCTTTGAGGGGCCGAGACTGCTCAAGGATATGCAGGTTCCTCCACTACGCTATCGCTTCGGTCAAAACATAGTTCCTTGGAGAGATGAAGCGTTGGAGTACAGACTTACTTCGAGACTTCCAGGTCGATGGTGAACTTCACATCGTCACCGAGCATGGGAGCAGCGTATTTCTGTCCGAAGTTAAAGTCTTTGCGGTTGAGCGTACCCGTTGCGGAGAAACCGCTGACTGTCTTGCCACCCATGCCTTTCTGAGGGGCTGCCGGACCGTCCACGTCCAGCGTCACAGGCTTCGTTTGTCCGCCCAACTTCAAGTCTCCAATGATCTGCAGCTTGCCTTCGCCGGTACGCTTCACCGAGGTTGAAGTAAAGGTCAGCGTTGGATACTTGGCTGTGTCGAAAAAGTCCGGGCTTTTCAGGTGCTCGTCACGCTTGGCCTGACCGGTGTTCACGCTAGCCGCGTCGATGGTGGCTTCTACCTTGGAGGCGGCGACGTTCTTCTCGTCCCACACCACGGTACCCTTTACGCCGGAAAAGCTGCCGCGGACGTTGCTGACGCCAAGGTGCTTGATCTGGAATTCCACTCCGGAGTGTGCGGAATCGATCGTCCAGGTAGATGACTGGGCGAAGGCGGGTACCGCGATCAGCATGGCTGTTGCGGCGACAACGTTACGAACGGTGTGAAACATAGATCCTCCTGATGTGGGCAGCGGTTGCGCAAATGCGCGAGATCCCTGTGCAGAGCGGAACGAGCCGCACATCTCAGGGACTCACACCAAAAGATGCTGACACAAATTGGCATGATTCGGAAATATTTCGACATCGTAATGTTTCCATCTTGTTCCGTGAAACGTATTCATATGCGACCATGTGTCACACTCCCAAACTCATGGCAAGCATTCGTGAAGCAATCACTGAACTTACGCCGAAGCAGCGCAATGCATTCATTGCCTGCTTTCTTGGATGGACACTGGATGCGTTCGACTTTTTCATCCTGACGTACTGCCTGAGCGCGGTTGCCGCTGACTTTCACGTTGGCATCAAGCAGGTAGCTGAGGGCCTCTTCTGGACGCTCGCCATGCGACCGGTGGGTGCGCTTCTGTTCGGTGCAATGGCGGAACGCTTCGGACGCAAGCCAACTCTGATGATCAACGTGGTTAGTTTTGCGGTCTTTGAATGCGCCTCTGCTTTCGCGCCTACGCTGACCTCTTTGCTGGTGTGCAGAGCCCTGTTTGGCATCGCCATGGGCGGAGAGTGGGGCGTGGGCGCAGCGCTTGCGTTTGAGACACTGCCGCCGAAGGGACGCGGATTTTTCTCCGGCCTGCTACAGGAGGGCTACGTGACGGGCAATCTGCTTGCCGCGACCGTTTATTGGCTTGTGTTTCCGCATCTGCACGGAACGGGCATGTTGACTAACTGGCGCGTCATGTTCCTGATTGGCGCTCTGCCCGCGCTGCTCGTCTTTTACATCCGTTCCGGCGTGGAGGAGTCGCCCGCTTGGCGCGAGGGGCGCGCCGCGAAGGTAGCAGGCAGCCATACTGGGCTGAGTGGGCTGAAACGTTACGCCGGTCCGTTCCTCATGCTCGTGCTGCTCATGACAGCATTTACTTCCTTCAGTCACGGCACGCAGGACCTGTACCCCACGTTTCTGGAGAAGGGCAAACACTTTCTGCCAGCAGAGACAGGCAAGATCGCCATCATTGCCAGTATTGGTGCCCTGCTGGGCGGTATCTGTTTCGGTAGTATTTCGGAGAGGCTTGGCCGCCGCTCGGCGATCGTGATTGCGGCCCTGCTCGCGATTCCTATGGTGCCGCTTTGGTCCTGGTCGCACACTTTACCCATGCTCGCTGTTGGTGGATTTCTGATGCAGTTCATGGTGCAGGGTGCATGGGGCGTGATCCCGGCACACCTGAATGAGCTTGCCCCTCCAGCCGTGCGCGCAACAGTACCGGGTCTTGCGTATCAGTTGGGAAACCTGCTGTCGTCCAGAAACTCAGTCTTTCAGACAGAATTTGCGAGCAGCCGTTTTGGAGGTGCATTGCAGCCCGTTCTAGGCTGGACGGTGCTGCTGGTCGCCATTGCCGTTGCCTTGCTGACGCTTGTGTGTGGTGAGCGCAAAGGCGAAGATCTGTCTTCCGCAAGCTGATTTTTGCGCATGGGCGCGCTTTGCCTGAGAATGAATGCAGGTCCCCACGTGCCCCGCATTCACTTTCAGCAACAACTCGCCACGCTCAAGGACAAGCTGCTTGCCATGGCAGCCTTGGCCCAGCAGGCGCTTGAGCTCTCAGTCGAAGCATTTCTCACGCGCGACATCGGTCTGTGTGACCATGTGGTCGACATCGAGCAGGCGATCAACGCGGCACAGCGCGGCGTGGACGAGATGGCTTATGAGCTCTTCGCGAAAGAGCAGCCCATGGCGGTGGATCTTCGTTTTCTGGTGGCAGTGCTGCGCATTAATGGTGACCTGGAACGCATTGGCGACCAGGCAGCCAATACGGTAAAGCAGACGCGTGCCCTGATGGAAGCGGAACCTGCGGGAGCAAATCCGGAAGGTTTGCCCGGCGACATCGCGGGTATGGGCGAGATTGCCCGCAAGATGATCCGCACCGCATTGCGGGCGCTGCTTGACGCAGACCCTGAGCGGGCCGAACGGGTGCTGGCCATGGACGACGACATCGACCGCTTGAATCGCGATTCACAGGCAGCGCTGTTGCTGGCCATGCAGCAGCAACCGGAGTGTACGGACCCGGCACTGAACTCCATCATCGTGTGCCGAAACCTGGAACGCAGCGCCGACCACGCCACCAACATCGC
>CALMAP010000408.1 GCA_937859825.1 uncultured Terriglobus sp.
GCGTTACGCGCGATACGAAAGACAGCAAGCAGCGCCGCGCTCGCAACGGTGCACACAAAGAGCCGCGTGCTGTAGACATGAAAGCCTGTCAGCTTCCACCATGCTGCAAGCAGAATGCTGGGCAGCGGCGGATGCGCGTTGCTCATGGTCGTCTGCGGAATGAGCGTGCCGAGACGGAAGAAGTCCCACGCTGCGGGAATATAGTAGCCGCCCTCGTCCCAGAAGTAGGGCAGGCGCAGGAGTGTCCAGTGCAGCAGGTAGACCGCGACGAAGATGGGAGGGAAAAGATAGAGAAGGGGAAGTTGTCCGGCGGGTGCGGGTTTTGCAGTGCGGGATGATTTGCTGAGCTTCACGGAGTTTGTAAGTCTCTTGTAGAACTCTCCTGACGATATCCCTGCAACAACGAAGAACAACGTCACTCGCGAAAAAGAGGGACAAGAGAAGAGCGGCTTCAGCTACCGGAGAGAAAGGGAATGAGCAGATGTCGGCTTCACCGCTGGGATGGGCCACCGCAAAAGTAGCACTTCGGCGGAAAGAGCCGCATATCTGTCCAGTACCTTCTACCTCAGCGGCTGAAGCCCCTCGAAAGAGACCGCATCCTGCAGCGGCTACTCTTGTGACACAGCTGAAGCTGTGCCCTTCCGAAACCAATCAATCAAAATTGCTTAGTTGACCGATCCGCCGTTGCCGCCAGTGTAGTTCGGCTCCAGTTTGATCTCACCAAAGGTGCTCTCGTACTGCGCCAGGTTCTGGCCGAGGATGTTGAACAGGGCCTTCGCCTGCTGCGGGCTCAGATAGATGCCCTGCTTGCTGGTGAAGGCGACCTCGTCGGGGTTAGCGGACTGCATGGTGCCGAAGACGAGGTGGAAGTCCCATACGCTCATGCGGATCTGCACGCTGTTGCTGTAAAGGTCGTTGTAGTCTTCCGACTCGGTCACACGAATGGTGGGCTCTTTGGGATCGCTCATGATCTTCCTTTTCCTGGGGCGTTTGCGCTCACACGTTCGGTGCGCGGCACATTGGTGCGGGAGAGGGGACTTGAACCCCTACGGATCGCTCCGCCAGATCCTAAGTCTGGTGCGTCTGCCAATTTCGCCACTCCCGCACGTCTTTCCAGTCTAAATGCTGCGGATGAAGCGGCTGTGCGCATGATCCTTCATAACGGCGTGGATTGGGAACACCTCGCCATGGAAGCTGAGGAAGACGCCAGGCGGCATGAGGCGGCAGGCCAGCAGGGCTTCGGTAAGGTTTTGCATTGCGTCTGAGCCCTCAATTCCAAAAGGAGTCATTGCACCGGTCAGAATCACGGGAGCCTGAGGTTGCGGTAGCCTTTCCGCGATGGCAAGGCCGGTCTGCACCATGGTGTCGGTGCCATGCGTCACCAGCACAGGGGTGCCGCCGGTGACCAGTTCTGCCGTGCGGGCAGAAATGCGTGCGCGGTCCTCGTCCGTCATAGAGAGAGAGTCCTTGTTCATCAGCGCTTCCACGGGCAATTTCGTGGTGGGCAGGCGCAGGAGTGCAAGGCAGCGCTGGATTTGCGGCTCGGTGTTCTGCATAAGGCCGGCCTGCTCTACGTAGCGCTTCTCCATGGTGCCGCCGGTGGTCAGAATGTGCACACGCTGCATGGTTCCGATGATAACGAGTGTAGGGTTCGCTCAAGCCGCACCCAGCGATGTACATGGTTCGGTACTGCTTTTGTCCCGTGTGCCTTGTTATCAACAGGCATGCCTTTTCTTTCGCGCCGCCGGTTTGTCTGCCTTTGCGTTCTTCTGCTTTCCTGTTTGCCACTCATCGCAGCAGACCCGAAGGACTGGACAACGCAAACAGAGCCGTTCCGTATCGGTGGAAACCTCTACTACGTAGGCAGCCGTGACCTGGCGGCGTTTCTGATTGCCACGCCAGATGGCAACATCCTCATCAACAGCAATCTGGAATCGTCGCCGGCGCTGATTCGGGCAAGTGTCGAGAAGCTCGGCTTCAAGTGGGCAGATACGCGCATCCTGCTGAACAGTCAGGCGCACTCCGATCACTTCGCGGGCGCTGCCGCGGTGCACAAGCAGACGGGCGCAAAGGTCATGGTGATGGAGGGCGACGCGCTCGTTGCCGAGAACGGCGACCTGCACGACTTCTCCGACATCCGTCCCTATCCGCCTGTCCATGTGGACCGCGTTCTGCATGACAGAGACACCGTGGAACTGGGCGGCACAAAGCTTGTGGCGCACAAGACGGCCGGGCACACCCGCGGCTGCACCACATGGACGATGCAGGTGACGGAGAAGGGCCGCACCCTGAACGTGGTGATCGTCGGCGGTGTTTCCGCGCTGGACGACTACCGGCTCATCTCCACGCCGGGGCGCCCGGCGTCTTACACGGGCATCCAGCAGGATTTTGAGCAGACGTTCAAAACCCTGAAGGACCTTCCCTGCGACATCTTTCTCGGCGGACACGGCCAGTACTTCAACATGCTGGCAAAGCTCGCCCGCATGCCACAGGAGGGCGAGGCCGTGTGGATCGATCCTGCTGGGTACCAAGCATTCGTGAAGAAGTCGAAAGAAACGTTCGAGGAGAAGTTGGCTGAGCAACGGAAGGCCGCGCTTCGATAGCAGCTCTCCTCTGGACAGCCAAAAGCCGGGTGCCCCACCTTCGCCGCGTTTTTGCGGTTAAGGTGGATTTTTCCTAAATTCACGCCTCTTTGGTTCCCACCTTCGCTTCGCGAAGGGTGGAGCACCCGGCTCAGGTTCCGCTACCAAACGCGGCAGGAGTCCGCCGGGTACATCGGCGAACCCTTCTTGCAGGAGAATGCCTCCCCGAACTTCTCGAAGTTTTGCACCACGCCATTGGTGCGGAAGCGCCCCGGTGAGTGCGGATCGACTTTGACCATCATGCGCGCGAACTCCGGCCGGGTGTTCTCGCACCACACCTGGGCGAAGCCGAGAAAGAAGCGCTGGTCTGTGCTGAAACCGTCGATCTTCTTCGAGGCGTCGGTCTGGGCCTGCTTGCCAAGCTCCGATTGCAACGCCGCGTAGGCGATGCGCATGCCGCCGTTATCTGCGGTGTTTTCGCCGAGAGTGAGTTTGCCGTTCAGCTTCTCACCTTCTACAGAGTCAAAGGCACCATACTGCTTGACCTCGCAACTGGTGCGGGCGTCGAACTTCGATTTGTCGTCCTTCGTCCACCAGTCGCGCACATTGCCGGTCGCGTCGTACTTCGCGCCCTCGTCGTCGAAGCCGTGCGTCATCTCATGGCCGATCACGACGCCGATGCCGCCAAAGTTCACCGCAGGGTCGGTACCGGCGTCAAAGAACGGCGGCTGCAAAATACCTGCGGGAAAGTTGATGTCGTTTTGCGCGGGGTTGTAGTAGGCGTTCACCGTGGGCGGGCTCATGTCCCACTCGGTCTCGTCCACTGGTTTGCCGATTTTGTCGAGGTTGCGCTTGTCTTCAAAGACGGTGTCGCGCTCGGCGTTGCCAACGCGGTCATCGCGCTTAATCTGGAGCTTGGAGTAATCACGCCATTTCTCAGGGAAGCCGATCTTCTGCCGAAAGGCCGCGAGCTTCTTCTGCGCTTCGACCTTGGTTGCTGGGCTCATCCAGTCCAATGAGTTCAGGTCCTGTCCAAGTGCAACTTCGAGCTGGTGGATCATTGCGTTCGCCTTCGCCTTGCTGCTGTCCGGGAAGTACTTCGCCGTCCAATCCTGGCCGACAGCCTCGCCCAGCACGCGGTCGGTGGAGCGCGTGCAGCGTTTCCAGCGTGGTTCCTGCTTCTCCTGCCCGGTCAGCAGAGAGATGAGATGGAGCGATTCGGTCTCGAACGGCTTGGAGAGTCGGTTGCCGTTCGCGTGCAGCACCTGCCAGCGCATGTAGCTGCGCAGGTCGTCGATGGACGAGGTCTGCACAACGCCATTCAGTGCCTGGAAAAAGCCTGGCATCGCCACATTCAGCTTCGGAGCGGAGACACGGATGGCGCTGAAGTAGTCCGCCCACTTGTACTGCGGTCTCAGGGCCTGCAGTTCGGCAGGCGTCTTCACGTGGTACACATTGTCCGGGTCCCGTAGGTCTACCCGCGGCAGTGAGCCCTTGGCCAGTGCAGTCTCGATCGCGAGCACCGCCTTGGCTTCCGTGGCAGCCTGCTCCGGCGTGTCGCCCAGCAGGACGAACATTTTCGTCACGTGGTCCACGTAGCCCGCGCGGATCTTCTTCATGCGGTCGTCATCCTGCAGGTAATAGTCGCGGTCGGGCAGGGTCAGTCCGCCCTGGTTGAGCGTGGCAATGCGCACGGTGGAGTTCTTTTGATCTTCCTCCGCGCCAAAGCCATAGAAGAAGCCATACCCGTGCTGCGCCTCCATCTGGCCGACGAAAGAGGCAAGCGTCTCCTTGTCCTTCCACGCGGCAAGCAGGTTGAGCGCGGGCTGGATCGGCTTGGCTCCAAGTGAGTTCGAAAGGTCTTCGTTCACGCACGCCGCGTAGTAGTTGCCGTATTTCGTCTGCAGCGGCGTGGTGGGGTGGTTCGCCGCCTGCTCCAGCAACTGGTAAAGCGAGTAAACGTTGTACTCGTCCAGTTCCTGGAAGCGGCTCCAGCTTGACTGGTCCGCGGGGATGGAGTGGGACTTCTGCCAGTTGCCGCAGGCATAGGCGTAGAAGTCGTTACAGGGATCGACGGTCTTGTCGATCGCGTTTACATCCAGCGAGACCGGCTTCTTGGGGACGGGTACCGTCGCATCGACTGCGTCCATGCTGGCGGTCTCAGGGGAGAGATAGATCTGCTGCGCGGGAAGGGCTGCAGTGAACAGTGCCGCACCGAGCGATACCGCCGCGGCGGAAAAATATTTGGACATGGGTGCCTCTGGAGTGAACGTGCCTGTCCTGAATTTAGAAGAAGTGGGTGGTGTTCGGGAAGCGGTTTCGCAGAGAAGGAGAGGAAGCAGCTGGACGGTGCCAAAGCAGTTCGCAAAACGCAATGTTTCTCGCGTGGTACGCAAAAGCGAAAGCACGGATCCGTGGCGTACTTGGCGTTCAACTTAGCGCACTTCAAGTACTGCTATGAGCAAACAAGAAGAAACCCCGCCGGAGCGGGGCTTTTGTCGAACACGAAGCAGGACTACTGAACAAGCTGTGTGGCGTGGGTACCATTGGCGATGGCGGCACCGCAGCTTGGGGCAGCGGACGCCGGGAACGGCGAGTTGCGGATCTTGCTCAGGGCGCCGGTCGTGGCGTTGAGCTGGAAGCCGCTGACGTTGCCTGAGTAGAAATTGGTCACATAGGTGTAGATACCGAGCGCGTTTTCAACCGTGACGCAGTTGGGTCCGGTACCGTCCGTTGCTGGCTTTGCCGTAGAGGACGCCGAGAGCGCGCCTGACGCATCATTGATGGCGTAGGCACTGACTGCCTGATCGTTGAAGTCGGCGACGTACAGGAACTTTCCTCGGGGATCGATGGTCATCTGCACGGGGTCAGAACCAGTCGCGTACGGGCCGGTCTGCTGCGGCGTAAGAACGTTGGTACCGGAGAGCGTGTAACCGACGATCTGGTTTGAGGCCGCGTCCGTCACGTAGACGTAGGTGCCTCGGGGAGCGACCGCAATGGAACTTGCCGTCACGCCGGACAGATAGCCGGTGGACTGCGTCGTGCCGACGGTTGTGCTGCCTGCCGCGGTGAGCGCGCCCGTGCCGATGTCGCGCTTAAAGACAAGCAGGTTGTTAAAGGTAGTGGTGTCCTGATCGATGATGTAGACGTACGAGGTGCAGGAGCCTGGTGTCGTCACGCAGGCCGCCGCATTCACCGAGGCGGAATTGCTGTTGTTCAGGTTGGCTCCAACAGCGATACCCACCGGGGCAACGCCTACCGGAAAGTAGTTCCCGAGGCTGCTCGTCACAGGTGCGCCGATGGCGATGGAACCATCAGCGCCGGGCGTTCCCATCTTGTAGATCTCAACACCGCCAGGACCGCTGTTCGCGGTTGCCGTCGTTTTGCGGTAGGTGAAGGTCACGTACAGGTAGCCATTGTCGGGCGACAGCGCAAGAGCCGTCGGAAAAATACCGTCGAGCGAGGTGACCTTCTGCGGGTACAGCTTGCCATCTGTGCCGATGAGCAATGATTGAATCGTCGAATCGTCGTGGTTAATGATGTAGACGTTTTTCTGGTTCGCTGAGATCGTCAGCGCCACTGGGTTACGGCCCTGCGTCGATTGGCCCGAGCTGGCCAGCGGCAGCAGCGCGCCGGTCTGGTAGTCGATACCGTACTCGTTGATGGTTCCGTTGGGGTCACCTGGGTTGCCGCGCGTCGATAGCACATACAGGAAGCCGACCGTGTAATCGCGGCTGCAGGCGGTAAAGCCCAGGCATACGGCGAGCGAAAAGAGCAGGGCGGCGCTGATGCGGGCCACATTATTAAACTTCATGCGATGCACTTACCTCTGCAGACCTTGAATTCCGAAAAGCGAGGCGGGGGGGGGGGCCGGCCACGACCCGCGAGGCGGCGCTTGCCCGCTCGCCGCGCC
>CALMAP010000409.1 GCA_937859825.1 uncultured Terriglobus sp.
GACGGCGACGCACGCCTGCCTTGAAAAAGTGACGTTCATGTCAAAGTTTCCCCGTGAGTGTCTGAAGGTTGGCCAGGGCAAGCTGATAGCGGACGCGCCCGTCGATTTGCGCTGTCTCTGCCGAGAGCAGGGTGTTCTGCGCGTCCACCACGTCGAGCACGGTGCTTTCGCCGTCGACATAGCGAAGATTGACGAGGCGAAGACTTTCCCGCGCAGTGACCGCACTTTGATCCAGTCGTGCCATCTGCATGCTTGCCGTGCGCGCCTCGGCATAGAGCTCGGCGAGGTTCGCTACAAGGCGGCGTTGCGCTGCCGTAAGCGCAACCGTCGCAGCCTTCTCCCGCAGACGGCTGGCCTTGATCTTCCGCTCCGTGATAAGCCAATCCCACACGGGCACATCCAGAGCGGTACTCATGGCGTAGCCGAGATTGTGGATCCCATCAGGCCCGTTTACTCCGAAGTTCGTGGCGTCGATACCGTAAGTAAAATTCAGTGCCAGGTCTGGCAAAAGCGCGGCACGTGTGGAATACGTCGTCGCCTGGCTGGCCTGCACCGACGCCAGGGCCCCGCGCAACTCAGGACTGTTTTGCTGCGCCAACACATCGACGGCTGCTTTCTCCGGCAGCAACGGTGGTGCCGGGCTTGCAGCAAGGGAGTAGGGCGTCTCCGGGTTGGGATACAGCAGAACACCAAGCTCAAGCCGGGCCTTGTCGCTCGCAAGCAATGTCTCGTCGAGCTCACGTTGCCGCTGCTGTTGCGCGAGCTGGGCTTTGAGGACATCCGCATGTGCAGCCTCACGTGCTGCCTCGCGCTGCTGGGTGATTTCCACGAAGCGATCAGCTTCGGCGAGTGCCTCTTTGCTTACAGCGATCTTGTCTGCCCCGGCACCCACGCTGTAGTACAGGTTCACCACCGTCGCCACCAGGCCGCGCCTTGCAACTTCAAGCTGCGCCTCGGCGAGCGCTGCTTTTGCACTGGCAAGCCGTACGGCGCCAATCTGGGCAAAGCCGATGGTCTCGTTCACTACGCCTTGACTCGCATACTCGCGGACGGCGTTGTTGGCGATGAAGATGGGGGCAGGGTCTCCAGCCACCTGCCCAATGCGGCTTGTCGGGATGCCGTTCGGCTGCGTATAGATCGCCTGATTGTGATACACAGCCGTGGGCAGCAGGGCCGCTTTGGCGTTCGTACGGTCCAAGGCGAGCGCCCGCTGCTCCGCCTGCGCCGCGGCAAAACTCGGCTCATTCGCCGCGGCCCGCGCAAGCACCTGGTCCAAACTCAAATTTGCAACTGGAAACGCAGGTGCTGTTGCCTGGGCAAACAAAGAACGTGCCGGCATGTTTGACCAGCCAAAGCAGAACGCCGCAAGCAGCAGCGTGGCCTGTTGGTGAAACTTCATACTCTGACCCTAAAGCAGGATGGTAAGGAACGCTGAAGTATCTCAGCACACATCATTTTTTCCCGAAGGCCGGCCTGTTCAGTTCCTGGAGGAACCTGCAGAAGCAAGTTTGGGGCGGTGATGTGCCCGATAGACATAGTGTCCGATCAGCCAGCCCGCAGCGGAACCGAGCAAGGCATCCGTAGGGAAGTGCTGCTGGGCGAGTACTCTCGTCAAACTCACGCCGCTTGCGAGCGTATAGATTCCCACTTGTTGCCAGGGTCTGCTGTATTCCCCGGCAAGGACCGCGGCAGAAGACCAGGAAAGAATGCAATGTCCTGACACGAACGACGGACTTGAGGAAGCGTCGCCGATGAAGAAGTGCCCGCGAGCATCGTTCTGATACGGACGCTCTCGGAGAGTGACGTACTTCACAGCCGTGTCAAACACGTAAGCGTCGAGCATGGCTTCCCCTGCAAGCAGGCCCGCTTCCCGCTGATGCTCATCTGCCCGGACATGCCCAAGCCCAAAGAGGATGACGGGAGCACCCATTGCCGCGCCCAGGAGTACATCGGAACTGGTGTTGCTCGCATCGTTGAATGCCGTGTTTCTGCTGACGAGATTGCGCATCGTATAGGTGTCTGTGCCAAGCGAGGCGCCCGTAGCACCAGCCAGAGGCAACAGCCACTTCAGATCGCCGCTTCGAATGCGTGCTGGAGAGGTGACGATACTTAGCTCATCCTGAAGAAATCTGAGCGGAAGGCCTTTCAGCGTCGGGGGATCTTCCCCTCCCCTGCTGGGCGACGCCATTGCTGGATCGCCGATGCGATCCGGCGCATCGGGAAGGTCCAGGTCAGCCGCGCTGATCGCAGGACCGTGCGCAAAGGTGCTTTCCTGCCCGTGCATGTTCGGGCCTGCGAGGAGTAACGCTGGTCCGAAGGCAAGCAGGCCTGCAAGACCTTTCCTGCGCAACACACACGGAATACTTATAACCAGAGACTGGAAGGACGATACAGACATTTGGGATCTTGGCTCCGCTTGTCCATAACCATTCCAAAGCAAGATTAAGGCTGGCTGAACGCCATGCTTCGTCTCTTTTCCGTCTTGCTGCACGACCTAGCTTCTACGGTTGCGAGTTCGCCCATGCGGGATCATCCGGCATCAGAAGCCAGGCTGTGGAAGGCGACATACCTACAGTAAAAGGGAGCGTGCCCGCGAGTTCACCGTCAACCTGCGTATGAATCACAGGTTGAGCACTGCCTGAAGTACATCGAACTTCCTCGACCTGCAGCTTCGTAAGCCAGGGATTGAATCGCTCCAGTCCAAGTTTTCCGAAAGCAAACCAGGCTGGTAAGGCAAGATGCGCGGGCGCGGCTACCATCTGCAGAAGCAGATAAGGATGGTGCAGCCTTGACGCAGTCGTTAACCCGCGGAACAGGCCACCTAAGTCCGGGACACGGGAGACCATCACGGCCGTAGCCGGCTTCGTGCCCCATGTATTGGTTCCCACCAATCTGTACGCGACTACAAAGTTAGGGAAGCGTCGCGTCAGGAAATGTCGAGTGGCCAAAGCGTAGTAAGCCCGCCTTCCATCGCGCACCTTCCTGTTCAGGCTCATCGCATGAATCAGACCGCCATCGGGTCCGGCCCCGGCCATGACCAGGAAGTATTGTGTTCCCGTTGTAGTCTCTATGTGTCCAAGGGGAATTTTTCGAGCGCGAAACGTCAAGAGTGTTTCGAGCGCCATCACAGGGTCCATCGGCAGTTGCAGGTTTCGTGCCAGGGCGTTTGCAGTCCCAAACGGAAGAACACCCAGGTGCGTTGCTGTTCCGGCAAGCGCCTGAAGCACCTCGTGAACTGTTCCGTCTCCACCGCATGCAACCACAAGATCGCAGGTGTGCGCTGCAGCGGCAGCAAGCCGCTGCGCGGAGCCAGGATCGCCAGTGGTTCTACTTACAGCGGCGTCCATGCCTCTCCGCTTCAGAAGAAGAACCAGCCGTTCACAAACGCTCTCGAAGCTTCCTGTACCTGCCTTCGGATTCGCAATGAGTGCGACACGTCTGGCCATGATGGTCTTTTCTCCAGCATAAACAGTCAGAGCTATACTAAGAATCCTGCGGTAGTGAAGAGAGTTCCCCCATTTTCCGCGGTATTTTTACGACGGTCCTCTGGCCGTCTTCAGCGCTTCGCTTTTTATGTGGAAGCGTTCCGCTTGTGGAGCACCATGCCGGTAGTTCGTACCTGTTCTCAATGCGGCCAGAAGAACCGGATACCCGGCAAACATCTTGCGGACATGGGAAAGTGCGGGGCCTGCAAAGCAGCGGTGTCCCCTGCCGCCGAGCCTTTGCATGCAGACACTGCACTGTTTGACGAGGTTTTAAGGAACGCTACGGTACCAGTGCTGGTGGACTTTTGGGCCGCGTGGTGCGGACCCTGCCGCATGGCCGCCCCAGAGGTGGCAAAGACCGCTGCCAGCATGGCTGGCAGTGCGATCGTACTGAAGGTAGACACTGAGGCTCACCCTGACCTCGCAGCACGTTACCAGGTGCGCGGTATTCCTAACTTTGTAGTGCTCTACGAAGGCCGTACCGTTCTGCAGCAGCCCGGACTGGTAGATCATGCGCAGATGGAGCAATGGCTACGTAACGCGATACGGTCCTGAACGCTTCCTTGCCCTGACAGCGTGGTGGCACTCCCGCGTGCTGAAACGACGATCCGATTTACAACATCCCCTCGCAGGTTTCTGTGGAAATTATTGTGGATCGTAAGTCCTTCATCTTTTTTGGTGGAGCGATTCATGCCACCGTGACCTTCTATTCATCCGAGGAAAATCCCGCAAGTAATTACAAGGAATGCACTTATACTTCGTAATGAACCATCTTCGGTGCGATTTCCGGTTCCGCGCACACTTGTGGCAGATGGGAGGGTTTTGCACAGAATGCACTTTCGTTCCGCAGAAAATCCGCTTGGCAGGAAAGGCCCATGTGCGGTAGGCGGGTGATGGGCAAGCGTCGCTTTCTCCGCTTCGTATCACTGCTTACGCTGGCGCCAGCGTGGCACTACGGCACCCCTCAAACAGCGGCTGCTCACCCGGCCTCGCCGCCGCCCCTGACCGTCGGCCAGCGACTCGCGCAGGACCTGCAGTGGACGCAGGCAGAACGGGAAGACCGCTTCGCCCGCATGGACCAGATGTTTCCCGTGAACCGCATCCGTCATGGAGGTTGCATTGCGGCGCTGCCGAAGGCCATGCCGCTTACCATCGCTGTTGGCGGTCAGGAGCTCGCGGCGTTCATGCAGCGCGACCGGCTGGCGGGCATGCTGGTGCTGCAGGACGGCCGCATTCGCCTGGAACGATATGGCCTTCGCTCCAATCGCGCGACACACTGGACGTCGTTCTCGATGACCAAGGCAGTTACCTCCACGCTGGTTGGTGTGGCGCTGCGCGATCATGCCATTCACAGCCTGCAAGATGCGGTGACGCAGTACATGCCGGAGATGCAGGGCAGCGCCTACACGGATGTAACGGTTCGGCAACTGCTCACCATGACCAGCGGCGTCCACTGGGTTGAGGACTACGATGCGCCCGACAGCGACAACGTGCGGCTCTACAGCACGCCGGTGCAGCCAGGCAAAGACACCGTGATCGAATACATGCGAAAGCTGCCGCGCGAGAGCGCTCCCGGAACGCGCTGGGTTTACAAAACAGGTGAAACCGACCTGACCGGAGCGCTGGTGCGCCGCGCCACGGGCATGACCCTGAGCAGTCTTCTTGAAAGAAACATCTGGCGGAACTGCGGCGGGCCGGGCGGCATGGAAAGCGATGCCTATTGGATCGCGGAAGACGGCAAAGAGTATGGCGGCTCCGGCATTAGCGCCACGCTGCGCGACTGGGGACGCTTTGGCGAACTGATACGCAAAGGTGCTCCCGGAGTCGTCGCACCAGGCTGGGTTGCGGACGCCACGCGAACGCACGAGGCATTGGCTACGCCCGGCCGCGGCTACGGCTATCAATGGTGGACGTTCGCGGACGGCAGCTATGCTGCGTTAGGCATTTTCGGGCAGTCCATGTGGATCGACCCTGCACGAAAGCTGGTTGTGGTCACCCTTGGGGCCTGGCCGAAGGCGACCAGCCCGGCCCTGGCCGCTGACCGGCAGGCACTTTGGGATGCCGTGCGCGCGGCCATCGACGCCAGGAAATAATCGCATCCTTGATGCGGCAAGATGCAGGAACTGGTATATGGTGCTGCTGAACCGTTCAGCTTTGCCAACCAGTGTTCGTAGCGCCGCCCCTTCAGGAGAGTGCGATGTACAGGCTTGAGGTCGTGCTGTTTCTGCTTTCGTTTCTACCGTTTCTGATGGCCTGCATCTTCGCCGTCGCTGTCGCACCCAAGCGGCAGCAGGCCATGGACGTCTCCTTGCAGGCGGCAGCAGATCCTCTGCCACGCAGCCTGGGCAAGAGCGATCCGGAGATCACCAGTTCCATCGAAGACGCGCGCGTGCGCATGCGTCGCGACTTCGATTCGCTTTACAGCGTTCGGCTGCTGGTGCCGGCAGGTTTGTTAAGCATCCTGTACTGGATCGGTCTTGGCCTCGGTGTGTCCATGCTCGTACCCGACAGCTACCACGGGCTCCTGTGCCGGCCCATCGGCACCAGCTTTCTGGTGCGCGGCTGGCTGGCGAACCCTGCCTTCGCCGTGCTGGGTGCGTACACCTTCAACACCGGGTTGATGGTACGGCGTGCCTTCATGTCAGACTTCACCAAGAACGTGATGTGGGCGTGCCTGAATCGTCTTATCATCTCCGTCGGCTTCGCCATCATGCTGGACGCAATGCCGGGTGCGTGGTTCCGGGAACATGTGCCGACCAACCATGCGCTGGCGTTTGCGATGGCGGTCTTTGCGCAGGTATTCTTCACCTTTTTGCGCAAGCGTGTGCGTAAGACGCTCTCCGGCGAATCGACAACGGAGGAACTCGAGATTCAACTCATTCAGGGCATCGACGTCTGGAAAGAAGAGCGCCTGGAAGAGGAAGGCATCGAGAGCGTGCAGAACATGGCCACTGCTGACATCTTTGGCCTGATGCCGAAGGTGCACTACCCCATGCGCACCTTGGTGGACTGGATCGACCAGGCCATCTTCATCCAGCGCTTTCCGTTCTCTTACCGCAGGATGCAGGAGGCGGGATACCCGGTGAGCGCGCTGCGCATGGCCGCGATCGGCGATCGGATCAATCCCGATGCCGAGCTGCTGGCGAACCTGTCGCAGGTATCGGGAATCGCGCAGCCCATCCTGCACGAAACGCTGGTAAGCCTCGCCAACGACGCGCAGGTGCGGATTCTGGACAGGCTCTGGCGCTCCGGCGCAACGTCGGAGTAAGAGGATTTCAAAAGAAAAGCCCCACGCGTCCTGACTCGCGTGGGGCGAAAGGGCACCCGCCGGAGCGGGGAACATCGTTAAAGGCTAGAAGGTGTAGCTTGCGCCGAAGTCGGGCACAAGACCCATCTGGTGCTCGTCGATTTTGCCGCAGCCCGGGCCCTCGCAACGCGGACGCCATGCCTGCGTATAGAAGTTCTGGCGCTTGAAGACATTCAGGATGCCGGCGTGGATGTTCAGTGCCTTACCCCGCACCATTACATCACGGTTCACCGCCACATCCATGCGCTCGTACATCGGCCCGCGGTAGGCGTTCACCTTTGTGAGATCGTAGATGATGCGGTTCTGCTGCAGGCTCTCGTCTTCCAGGATGCCGGTGTACGCGCGTCCCGAGCTCATGGTGTTGCGAATCGACAGGTTCAGCTTTTTGAGCTGGACACCCGCAAGCGTGTTCCAGACGAATGGGAAATCGTAGTTGCCGGGGCGGTAGACACCGTCGGTTCCGCTGAACAGTGCGCGGGAGAAGGTCAGGTTCGAACTCGTGGTCACATGGTGCCATGGTGCCTGCTTCACCGTGATCTCAAGACCCTGCACCTTGCCACGGCCTTCGCTTACCAGCGGCATCACCGAAAAGGGCTCGTTGATCGTCGGCATGATATTTGCGGAGGACACGGTCGGCAGGTTCGCTGCGACCGGGTAGCCCTTGTAGGTCTTGCGGTAAGCTTCGGCGCTCACATCGAACAGGCTGCCGATGCGCACCGTCGCTCCCGCTACAACCTGCGCGCTGTGAATCAGGCCAAGGTTCGCGTTCGTAGGCACCGTGGCGATGTTGGCATAGGGTGGCAGATCGGCATACTGGCCGTAGGAAGCCTTGAGGTTGATGCGCTTTGTGAGCAGCACACTGAGCGTGGAGTGCGGCATGTAAGCCTGGTATCCCGTGGGCACCGACTTCTGCGGGGGCGAATTCGGCGTGGAGTTCGCAGCAACCGTAGTGGAGGTCGAGGCCGTAGCTGTGGCTGCGCTGCCCGGGATCAGCCCCGGATGAAAGCCCCACGTCTGCAGGCGAACGCCGGTGGTAAGCATCACGCGTTCCTTTAGCTTCAGCGTGGACTCGAAGAACGCAGCCTTGTCGAAGGTGTGGAACTGCGGCTTCGCGGCAAAGGCATCCTGCGGCACGGCGCTGGTGGTGTACGAACTGAACACGCCATTGGGCTGCGCAATGTCGTAGCTGACGCGGTTCTGGCGCATGTCGAAGCCCATGGTGGTGCTGCTGCCCGAACTGGTCACGTTCATGTGCTCATAGCGCAGCGCGGAGGAGGCATCGTTGTTGTTCTGCTTGAACAACATCAGGTTCGAGATCTGGTCGACCTGGTTCAGGTTCTGCTGCTGCTGCGAATTGCTCAGCGTCCACGTGCCTACCGCGTTGTCCTTGTAGGTGTGCTGCCACACCATGCCGGTGGTGTCGCGCCAGCCGGTGTAGCTGGTGTTGAACGCAAAGGTCTCCCACGTGTCGGTCGCGCTGGGCTTGATCTTCAGACCGTCGCGGCCAAAGAGCGTGTCGACCCAGAAGTGATCGCGTGAGGATGCGTCCCACGCATACTTGGCGAAGCTATTGGTGAACTCCGGCGAACCGTTCAGGCCGATATCGCTGGTCAGCAGGTTGGTTACGCTCTCGCGGCCGGAGACGAGCAGCGTCTTGTCCAGGCCGAGCGAGCGGCTAATGCGGAAGCCGCCGCCGGAGTAACCCATATCGACCGAGTAGGTGTTCTGCTTCGGCAGTTCGATCGTGCGGATGTCCGTTACGGAAGACAGGTGGCTCTGTACCGCCGACGAGAACGCCGCCGTGTAGAAGTTCACGCTGGCGATGTTGTTCGTGTCCAGCATGGAACCGAGGCCGCCGGTCGAACCCGCCAGCGCGATGTGGTTGATGTTCGGCACTTCGATCTTGTCGATTACGAACAGGTTCTCGGTCGAGTTGCCGCCGCGTACGACTGCTGCGTTCTGGTTGTCCGAACCGCCCACCACACCGGGCAAAGTCTGCAGGTATCGCGGCAGGTCCTGAAACGTTCCGGCGGACTCGAGCACGTTCTGGCCAGTAAAGCTGTGCGCGCTCACCGTCTCGGGCTGCAGGTCGGGCCGGTCTTTCGTCTGTACCGAGACGCTCGCCGCGGTGCGCAGTACCGGCTCG
>CALMAP010000410.1 GCA_937859825.1 uncultured Terriglobus sp.
CCATCGAGGACCGCTTCCGAAGCGGTGCGCAACAGGGCTTCCGCCAGCTTGTAAGCCACAGCAGCACCGCAGAGTTCCTTGAATGGGTAGCCGCAGTCTCTCTGGTTTGGGTTGATGCCTGCTACAGCCTCGGGTACGCCTGCGTGCTCCGGCAGGTGGTGATCGGTCACGATCAGGTCGAGTCCAAGACGCTTTGCCTCCTCCGCTGCCGCAAAGGCGCGAATGCCGGTATCTACGCTGATAGCAAGGCGAACGCCGCTGGCGTACGCATCCGCCAGCACGGCAGATTGCATTCCGTAGCCTTCACGAATGCGGTGCGGTATGTGGTAACGGACCAGCGGTGCGTGTTCCGACGGTGTGAGCCGATCGATGGTCGTCTTCAGAAGTACGGTTGCAAGCGTGCCGTCTACGTCGTAGTCGCCGTAGATCAGCACTGGCTCCTGTTTCTGGATGGCCAGCAGCAGCCGCTCTACCGCCCGGTCCATTCCTAACAGCAGAGAAGGGGAGTGAAGATCCGCAGTCTGGGGATAGAGGTAGGACCGCGCCTGTTCCGGCGTATGGAGCCCGATTCTCCACAGGATAGCTGCGAATGCCGGAGAAAGACCAAGGCTCGCGGCCAGGCCGGCAATTTCACGGCCCGGCTTCGACGGCAGCAGCCACTTTTTACAATGTGCGGATGGTGTGGGACCTTCCAATGAGGATCGCTCCCGCACAAGTGATTGCGCAGGAGGCCGACCGAGCTCTTCCGCTGCGATCAATCCGCCTCGTCGCCGCCGTCGATGTGAATGGAGCCAAGCTCGGTCACGGCCTCGATCCACTGCTGGTATCGGTCATACCACTCGGTCGCGGTCTCGTAGAGGAACATGACGCCCTGGTGCGCAAACCGAGCTGCAGATATCCGACCTTGCCGACGTGCTTCGCCAGAAACTGGGCGTCGTCAACCCCGGACGCGTCCTCATCCGGGAAATTCTGCGACCGCAACTGTTCGACGAGGAGTTGAATGTCCTCTTTCTCGAGTATCACATCGCTCATGGTGACAAACTGCGCACCGGAGGCCTTGGCATGCTCGACAAAGTCCTTCCACGATTCCGAGCTCTCCTCTTCGAAGATGACAGAAGGCACGTCTTCCGGCACGTATGCGGTAAAACGCCGCAGACCGTTCCCTGCGATGAAGGCGATCATGTCATCTTTGAGCACGTGAAGGTTGTCGGCAAGCATGTAAGCGATTGTCTCACTGCAGGAAGCTGCTGGGCGCGAGATTTCTCCCAGGCGTCGCAGCCTGTAACTCAGCAGAAAGAGACGAAGCTGCGTGGTATATTCAAGCTCGCCCATGCTCTTTTCCAAGGACTATATCGGTTATCTTTCCCGGCAGGTGGTTCGCCGGTTGACGGAAGCCAAGATGCTTCGCACAGACAAGCCCGGCGTTCTTGCCGAGCGGATCAACGCCGCTATGGTCGAAGAGCTTTCCTTGGAAGACCGAATCAACGAGGAAGCGCGCTTGATACTTGAGTCTTACCAGGACGACATGCTTCGCAGCGGCGCAAGCTTCCCGGAAATGTTCAAGAAGGTAAAGCTCGAACTGGTCAAGCGCTACAAGGCGGTGCTATGAGAATAAGCCGGGACAAGGTAAACAAACTGGCCCACACCGTTGCAGACACCCTGGCGGAAGTGGACGAAGCGGAGTTTCTGGAAGACCGGAACACTCTCCGGCAGGAGGCACGCCGCATTCTGGAGATGCTTCTTACAGAGGAGACGAAGATCGATGCTGCGGCCCGAACCAAGATTTCTTCGCAGCAACGCATCATTCTGGAAGGCTCACAGGAGTGGGACATTTTGTACCGTAAATACTATAACGACGAAGTCAAGCGTCTAGGCATTTAGCTGCCTTGGCGTGTTCAAAGTCGCTTCTGATGTATTCTGTCTAAGTAGCCGTGGCGCTATGGTGTAACTGGTTAACACGTCGCCCTCTCAAGGCGAAGAGTTCGGGTTCGAGCCCCGATAGCGCTACCAATCCTTCCTTGTTCTGTCTCTGTTCACCTCTGTGCCGACGTAGAGCATGCCATGCTCCGCAGCACTGCTCATCGCGATAAAATCGAGTCATGGCAACCACACTGGAAAAAACCTTTTATATCGAGACGTTCGGTTGCCAGATGAACGCTCATGACTCCGAGAAGGTGATCGGAACGCTTGAGCATGAGGGCTATCGCCGGGTCGACGAAGAAGCCGACGCGAATCTGATTCTGTACAACACCTGCTCCATTCGCGATAAGGCTGAGCAGAAGGTCTTCCATCGCCTGAACGAGTACAAGCGGATGAAAGGCGAGGGCAAGCAGTTTGCGGTGCTCGGCTGCGTGGCGCAGCAGGAGGGCGAAAAAATCTTTGAGCGCGCGCCCTACGTATCCCTGGTCAGCGGTTCCGCGTCCTATCGGAACTTGCCGCAGATGCTGGTGCGTCTCGAAGCAGGCGAGCAGCGGATCACCGGCCTTGACGATCGCCAGACCGAAGAGACGTTCGATACGGAGTTCACCGCGCGGTCCAACCCCCACCGCGGCTACATCACCATCATTGAGGGCTGCGATAAGTTTTGCTCCTATTGTGTGGTGCCTTACACACGGGGCAAGGAGCGTTCGCGTTCGTCGGAGAGCGTGCTGGCGGAAGCGCGTCGCATGGCCGATCAGGGGTTCACCGACATTCAGCTTCTTGGCCAAAACGTAAACAGCTACCGTGACCCGCTGAACAAGATGAGCTTCGCAGAAATGCTTGCACGAAGGATATCGTGGACGTGATCGAGAGCGTTCCGCAGGTATGTGATCACGTTCACCTGCCGGTGCAGTCCGGCTCGTCCGCGGTGCTGAAAGCAATGCAGCGCGAGTATACGCGCGACTGGTACCTGGAGCGCATCAGTTGGATCAAGACCTCGCGTCGTGAGATCAGCATGACGACCGACATCATCGTCGGCTTTCCAGGTGAGACCGAAGAGGATTTCGATCAGACTTTGAGCCTGCTGGACGTTGTTGGCTATGACGGCGTTTTCGCATTCGCCTACTCGCCCCGGCCAAACACGCCTGCGATTGGAATGGCAGAGAC
>CALMAP010000411.1 GCA_937859825.1 uncultured Terriglobus sp.
CCCTCCACCTCGCTGCGGCGCGACTCACCCGGCAGGTACTCCTGCAGCGCGTGTGCAAGATTGCTGAGGGGCAGCGTCTGCAGCCAGACGCGGCCCGGCCCGGTGAGCGCTGCAAGAAACAGGCCATCACCGCCAAAGATCAGGTTACGGATGCCGGGCACGCGCGTGATCTGGAACGACACGCTGGATTGAAATGCGCCCACATGGCCGGGGTGTACCCGCAGTGTCTCGCCCGGCTGCAGGTCGCGCACAACGACTTCTCCGGAAAGCTCGAGCCACGCCGTGCCCTGCCCGGTGATCTTCTGCAACAGAAAGCCGCTGCCGCCGAAGATGCCAGCGCCCAGCGACTGCTGGAAGCCCACCCCAAGCTGAATGCCCGGCGTGACGCAGAGGAAGCCGTGGCGATGGATCATGAACTCGTCGTAGCCGCCGCCGCGCAGTTCCATGGGCAGAATGTGGCCCGGCACCTTGGTTGCAAACGCGACTTCGCCCGGGTAGTTCAAGGCGCGGTACTCCGTCATGAAGAGCGAGCCGCCACCCGCAAGCCGACGCACCGCGCCGAAGAAGCCGCCACCGCCGGCAAACTGCGTGTGCGTAGTGAGGGTGATGCTCTGGGTCATCCAACTGAGCTCGCCGGATTCGGCGATGATGGACTCGCCCGGCTGCAGCAGCACCTCCAATGCCGGCATGGTGGTCCCGTGAATGCGCGTCTGCATGGCTTCTCCCTCGAATGACGAAATCTGCTATTGAACATACGCCGGTCTGAGGCAGAACGTTCCGCGAAAACGGGGTACCGTAGAACGATGCGCATTGGTTACTTCGGCGGCACGTTCGATCCCCCGCCGCGAGGCCACCTCATCGCCGCGCGGGCCGGTGCAGAGGCTTTTCCTCTCGACACGGGCTGGCTTGCGCCCACGGGAACGCAACCCTTAAACAAAAGCGGCCCCGATGCCGAGTACGTTGACCGGCTGGCAATGACGCGGCTGCTTTGCCGCGCCGATTCCCGCCTGGAGGTCAGCGAGATCGACGCCCCGCATGCGGATGGCTCAGCCAACTACACCATCGAGGCAATTGCAGCCTTGCGGGAACAGTTTCCAGAAGCGGAAATCTTCTGCATCGTGGGAGCGGACAGCTTTCTAGGTCTCAGGCAATGGCGTGACTCCGATACGTTACTGCAGCAGGCGGAGTGGATCGTGGTCTCCCGGCCGGAGTTCGACCTGGACGGCATCTCTGCGCTGCACTTCACGCCTGCGCAGCGGGAGCGGATCCACCTGCTGACCACGCTCGAGGACGACACTTCAGCCAGCGGCATCCGGGAGCGGCTGCGCGTAGGCGTTTCCCCCGGCGATCGCCTCACGCCGGAGGTGATGCTGTACATTGCACGGCTGCACCTGTACCACCCCGAGCGGTAAGGTGAAAGCGCAGATCAGTTGCGTTGGATCCCTTTGCTACAGCATGGAGCCCGCAAGATCAGCAGCGCTAGGAATCAGGTCCTTTCGCTCTGCTCAGGATGACAGTCCTGAGCAGGCTAATCACACAGGACCTGTACGCAGCTAACGCCCGTATGGTGTGTTCGTATCAACCGTGGGGCTTGGCGGGATGCTAACGGCTGCAGGTGAATCCGGATGGGCCGGATCGAATGCTGCAACATCGCGTCGAAGATGCCTGGCCAGCGGCAGGCCCGCTGTACGAATTTCTGTCACCACGCAGCGCGCCAGCTCATACGCTCCAAAAGCGTTGAAGTGCGTATCGTCATGCAACGCCTCCGGCTGGTCGGGGTAGGTGTTCGCCGGTGCATAGACGAACAGTTCGCGTGAGTTTGCCGGGCCTAGACCCTCATACAACTGCCTGCTGCACGCGTTCAGGTCCAGGAGCGCGGTACGCGTTTCTTCGGCAAGGCTACGCACCGTTTGCGGATAGGGCGCGAGCGTGTCGCGGATGTGGCCGTTCTCGTCAAAGGTGCGCCGGTTCATGCTGGTCACCAGCACTGGCGTGGCCCCACGCTTTCTGGCGAGGGCAATGTATTTGCGGGTGAGTTCCGAGTAGGTGGTGGCCGCCGGCACATAGTCGCTGCCCGGCTTCTGGTCGTTGTGGCCAAACTGCAGAAAGAGGTAGTCGCCCGCGCGCAGCGTGGAAAAGATCTTCTCGAAACGCAACGCCGAGGTCGAGGACGCGATGGTTTCGCCCGACTCGGCATGGTTGGCAACTGCTACGCCGCTATCGAGAAACAGCGGCAATACCTGTCCCCACGCGGCCCACGGCTCCTTGTCCTGGTCCACCACCGTGGAATCGCCTGCGAGATAGACTGCCGGGATCGCCGGTGCGGGCGCGATCTGGATGCTGCGAACGCTCGGATTCGTGCCCGCGAACTCCAGCGTCAGCTTGCTGTCCCAGCGCAGGCTGCCTGCCTCGCGCGGTTTGATCTGCACCTTGCGGCCGTCCGGCAGGTCCGTCGTGCGAGTGTTTACGGCAAACTGCTGCACCGTGTGCCTGCCCGGTGCGGTTGCAACGTTCAGCAGCATCAGGCGACGCGCCTCTGCCTTCACGGTGGTGCTGCTCTGCTGTGGGCCGCCCAGATCGACCGTGACAACGTAATTACCCGGCAGCAGGGCAAAGGAGATGAAGAACGATCCCGTGCCGATACAGGAACCGTTGCGAATCTCGGGAGACGGGGCCAGATCGAAACCCGCTCCGCCAATGGAGTAGCGTGTCTCCGAAAGCAGTGGATGCGCTCCGGCCTGCGTGCCGCAGGTGTATGTCTCCGCCTGCAGAGCACCTGCGCAGGCGAGTGTTGCAAGTAGCCCTGCACCAGCCTGGAACGCTCGGCGTGACATCATCGTGTTTCCTCGCTGCGCTCAAGAATGACACAACGCGCAGTCAGCCAGGGCTTATCAGGTTCGCCTGCGCTCCGGGACGAGAAACAAGGGAGCCGGAGATGCTCCGCTACTTCTCCGCCACGGAGCTCTGCTGGCAGTTCTTCGGCGCATTCACCGGATTGCATCGCACCACCAGGCTTCCCGGCAACTGGACGATGAAATCCGTCCAGCGGGATTTTTCTCCCGGCGGGTAGTCGGTACTGATGAGTTGCGCGCCCGAATGCAAGGCGAGCTCACGGCGCGTGGTGTCGTTGGTGCGGGCCTGCTCGGTGCCCTCGTCCGTGCGGGTGCGAACAAGAATGCCCTGCTTCACTGCGGTGTTGATCTCGTCAAGAGAACCGAAGTTCAACTCTTCAAAGGCCGACTCCGGCGTGCCGGGTTCACTGTTCGTAAACAGCACTCGGCTGCGGAGCGCAGAATGGTTCTCGCTGTACATCGCCGTGAACTTGCGGTTGTCCAGCAGGAAAACGACTTTACCGCGCGCACTGGCAAGCGT
>CALMAP010000412.1 GCA_937859825.1 uncultured Terriglobus sp.
AAATGGGCGAAAGTACCGGCCCCGTTTCACCGTAGCAAAACTCTCAAAACTTCAGGCTTTTGCAGAGATGGCAGCAGCCGACGGATGGATGATGAGGTCGGTTTGGGTGGTTTCCAGACGCAAAGCGGGGTAAACGAGCGCGATCTTCTTGAGCGCGACTAAGGCACTCTGCTTGAATCGCCTGATCTCGGCGTACTCGGCCCCCATCTGCCCGTGGAGCCCTTCCCAAGGCACTACCCGTGCTTCACGCTTCCGGCTGGCGGTGAACGCCGTGTGGACCACCCATGCGTAAAGATCGAGGGCCAGGGGTGACCGCTTCAATGCCCGGAGAGCCCGCATGTCCACCGGAACCGGTGCGGCGGTGATGGCAGCATAAAAATCCTCGCCCAGCTCAACCCAGCTCTCCCAGAGATTGTCCTGCTGTGAGCGGCTGGTGTCCCACCAGAGCATTGCCTTGGGAGCAACCCGCATATCCACCCATGTCTTGTGGGTAGGTCGCTGGTCCTCAAAGGAGATCGTGGATCGGAACAGACGTTCCATCTGAGCATGAAGGCGGGCGGCGTCACCCCGCTTCCCTCCCCCGGTCCTTGGGTTAAGGCCGATCTCCCGCATGAAGGAATCGAGGCTGTTTCCAAGCCGGATGTGCCGGGACTTCTTCTGGGTAGCCTCGGTCACAATCCAGAACAGCAGGAGCCGGGGAATACTTCCGTAGGGGTACTGGTGCTGGAGGGTCTTGCGGTCGGTGTACGGCTCAAGCGTGAGGGTCAGCGAGCCATTCGTGCGCGTCCACAGAGGCACGTTGCCGGGGTCGGAGTGAGGCAGGGTGCACTGGACCAGCTGACGGGCCATGTAGGACCGCTCAACCGCATCAGGGCTCATGCGGATATCGACCGCCGCGCTAATCAGCTTGTCCGCTGGGCTGCCCCCTAAAGCGTCGTCCTTGGGTTTACGCGCCATTCTGCTCTTTCCGGCAAATGCCGACGTGCTCTGGTGAAAATGTAAGCGTTTGGATTTATGGACGTGCAGAAATCCACTGCTGTAATAGAGACTCGATCAGCTCGGATAAATCCTGCTTTACGCCTGAGTCTTCAAGTGTTCGATTGGCCGTTTTCTTTGTGGCTTTTCGAAGAAAGATGGTGGTCGGTTCAAAGTCGGGATTGCTGCGCTTGCCGGCTGGTCGTCCACGCATACTGATGGGCGTCGGCTGCGGGCCAGGTATAGCGGTCGTCTCGTTCTCCTCGGACTGTGAGGCTGGCTGCTCCTGGCGGACGGTTCTGATGGCTCCAAACTTACCCATTGGTGATCTCCTTCCCAACCGCCTCGTAGGCGTCCCATGCGCGAGCTGCGCGTTCGTCCTTGATGTCGTAGACCGGCACCCCTCCCGCCGCCGCCTTCTCAAAGGCTGCCAGCCTGGGAATCTCCGGTGCGAAGAGCGGGAAACCCTCAGCTATCAGCATTTCCCGAAGCTGCTTGCCCTCTGTGCGCGGCGGCGGCGGAACCTTGGTCAGAAGTACCTTGTACCGCTCGACCTTGAGCGCCTGGAGCTTCTCCAGCGTGTGAATGAGGCCGTCGGTCGCTACCGTTTCCGGCTCGGCGGGAATCACCATCAGGTCGCACCCCTCGGCCAACTCCCGGAAGTCCTCGTCAGAGGGATTCCCCTCGGTGTCGATCACGACGTGCTCATAGCCGCGCAGGTGCTTTGCCATCTGAGCAGCGGGAATGACCTTGAACGGCAAGCCTTGGCCGGTTCCACGCTGGCTCCATTTGGTGGCGCTTCGGATGCCGTCGCCATCTACCAGCAGCGTCGGGGCAAGGCGCTGCAGGTAAGCCGCGAGATGGATGGAGGTCGTGGTCTTGCCGACGCCACCTTTGTAGCTGGTTACCGTAACAATCATTTTTGCCTTTGTAGACGTGCGAGCGTCTATAAATCTGAACACTCAGATTTTTGCATGTTCAAAAGGGCAGCGACAGTACTTCGAAAGATTCCTAAAGCATCACAGTTTGCCGCATGTCACTCCAGATAAAGCGACTTGTTGGGGAATGATGCACCGGAAAGCATCGGCTACGCTCATGCATGGGCCTTGATGCCGTTGAGTTGGTTCTACGCGCGGAAGAATTCTTTGTGATCTCTGTAAGTGATGAACAAGCTGCGGAGGTACGCTCCGTTGGAGACTTTTACCGCCTGATTTGCGCGAAGCTGGAGGTCACTCCGTCGCCTTCGCCCCTTACTTCTGAACAGCTCCCTGTACTCACCCAGTGGAAACGGGCGTTCCTCATTGGGAGAACGCCCACGCCTTTGTCCGCTCCGCCGGAAGTGCTGCCCTGGTCAGCCCAAAGCGTCTGGGATTGCCTAGTGGTGCTTTTTGTCGACCAGATGGGCCTCAAGCCGGAGAAGATCACCTACAACGCGCTGATCGTCGCCGATCTGGGAATTGATTGAATCCTTCCGGATTGAGTAGCTGTGGGGTACCGTTCAGCAAATGACCACCCGTGTTCTTCCGCCGGCCGATGTCTTCGCTTCCTGTCCACTGGACGGAAAGATACTCGATTTCTATTCGGGCACGTTTGAGGCGGTGTATGTCTCTCTGCACCCATTCCTTCGGCCTCGGAGGATCGACAAGGCCGCTTTTGCGCCTGGAACGTACCCGTCTCAACGTGAGATTGCGGCAGACTGTGAACCTGTAAGCTGGCGGGAAGTGATCAGGCTGACAAGGCTGCCGTCGCTAGAAGCTGTCGATGTTGGGCTTCGAACGAGTATCCATGGCCTTCGAGCGGACTTGCAGAATGAGAGCTACGCTCAGGCGTTATCAGCGCTGTTCGAAACAAATGGAATCCTCACTCCAACCGAAGGCCTTTTTTCAGACCTCCTTCAAGACAGCGTGCTCGGCGCCATCCAAGCGCTGGGATATGAATGGCTTTGGGTCGGAGATGAATTCTGCACGGAACGAAAGCTCCATTGGATCAACGATCTTAGAGAGAAAGACGAATCGCTGACCCGAGGCCGATTCAACCTGTTCACGCCAGACAAGCAGTTATTATGGACAGTTCATTGGGACAGCCACTTTTCTTTTCTATGCTCCTCCGCTCAGAAGCTGAATGAAATCCAGCAACGCAGCCGCCTGGAAGGCTTCTTCTGCGAAACCTCTACAGAGGTGTACTGGAGCGTTACACCGAGAGGGCAAAACAATCGAGAGCCGCCCGTCTAATGACAACGTACTTCCTCGGCCTTGTTACATTCTTTCTACGGACGTTGATAAGATGTAACAAGCGATGGTCAGAGTACCCAAAAGCCGGTTCGTCAGCTACTTGCGCGTGTCTACAGTGCGCCAAGGCGCAAGCGGTTTGGGATTGGAAGCACAGCGCGCAGCCGTGGCCGCACACCTCAATGGCGGCGACTGGACGCTTCTGCGGGAGATTGTAGAAGTCGAGAGCGGCAAACGGAACGACCGGCCAGCTCTTGCCGAAGCTCTTCGGCTCTGCCGCCAACAAAAGGCGACGCTTGTCATCGCGAAGCTTGATCGGCTCGCCCGCAACGTCCACTTCATCTCTGGGCTGATGGAGTCTGGGGTGGAGTTCTTGGCCGTGGACATGCCGAGCGCGAATCGATTCGTAGTGCATATTCTGGCGGCAGTCGCGGAGCAGGAAGCAGAAGCCATCAGCAAGCGGACAAAGGCGGCTCTCGCTGCAGCCAAGGAACGCGGCACGGTGTTGGGCGGTCGGCGAGTGTCTGCTGCACGGTTTGCGGAAATTGGAGCAGCAGCACGCGAGACCTTCAGCGCTCAGGCTGCGAACGGCAGGGCTCAAGTGCTGCCCGTGATCGCTGAGATTCAAGGGCAGGGAACCACGACGCTACGCGCAATCGCGACAGAGCTAAATGCCAAGATGGTGGATGCTCCTCGCGGTGGGCTGTGGAGTGCGGTTCAAGTAAGGCGAGTAATCGAACGATCAAGAGAGGCCGAATGCTTGAACCAGCAGTCTTTATAGAAGATGACGAACGTACGGCTGTCGAGAAACTTGAAAAACTTCAGGCCAGCTATATAGCAACGGCAACCAGTGATCGAGGCAGTCTGGATGCGCAAGACTTTTCTCGACTGCGAGCAGAATTTCTCAACAACGCTCAACTGAAGTCCCGGATGCCTGACATGGTCCGCAAATATCGGGATCAGTCACAATTCTGGCCGTTCATAAAACACAAGTTCCCTTCGTACGCGGAACGGCGCGATTACATTTGGGCAGAGTTTAGACCTGTTTTTGAATACCTCGAAGCACAAGATCGGTCTCCCGGCGTCCAGCCCATAACCCAGGCTCTTGAAGCTTTCGACCCAGAGCATGTTCACGCCATTTGGCAGAAAGCGCTTGATCGGCGGATGGATGACCCTGAAGGGGCGATAACGGCTGCCCGCACGTTGTTGGAAACCGTATGCAAGTACGTCCTGGATGCAAATAACGAACGGTATCCTGATGACGCCGATCTTCCGAAACTGTGGGCGCTGACTTCGGAGAAGCTAAACCTTGCTCCTCACCAGCACCAGGAGCAGCTTTTCAAAACCATCTTGGGAACTGCCAGTCTGTGGTCAACAGCCTTGGGGCTATCCGAAACAAGATCGGCGATGCGCATGGGCACGGACCGAGACCGGTAAAGCCGAAAGCACGACACGCGGAGCTGGCGGTAAATCTTGCGGGTTCTATGGCATCGTTCCTCGTTTCGACATGGAACGACGTAAAGCAAGCCAAGAGCGCCTAGGGTTCTGCAATGCACGTTTCAGTGAGTACAGCGTAGGTTAGGGACGGACTTTGTAGAATTACTTCAGGTGAAACATGAGTTCATCCGAGGTCCAAAAGCTTTTTCAACAGACCCTTGTTGGCGATTACGACGACGAGATCCCTTGGGATGCAGTCTCAGCACTTCAGCGTAATGGGAGCCGGGAGGTATTTGAAACCGCTGCTTTATGGCTAAAAGACGGTGTTCCTCTAAAGCGAGCTAGGGCTGCTGCTATCTTGGCGCAAATGCGGGCTCCAGCCAGCAACGAAGAGGCGAAGGAGCCGACCTGGCTCTTTCGAGACGAGACGTTTCCACTGCTTATCGAATTGTTCGATCACGAGTCAGAAGCCTTGGTTCTTGACAGTGGGATCGCTGCCTTGGGTCATCTTTATAACGAGGCTGCTGTTCCATTGATTGCGAAATACAAAGACCACCAAGATCACAACGTGAGGTTTTCTGTTGCTTGCTCTTTGGGGCATTTTCCTAATGATCCAGCAGCGATTGCCGCTCTTATTCCTCTAACCAGAGATGAGGACTCCAATGTTCGAGACTGGGCTGTTTTTGGCTTAGGCGTTCAAGGAAATGTCGACTCTTTTGAAATTCGGGAAGCACTTTTAGAAAGGCTCTCAGACCTCGATGAAGACGTTCGCGAAGAAGCAGCCGTTGGACTCGGCAAGCGCCAAGACCTTCGACTGCTCCCCACCTTGCGAGGCATGTTGGATGACGCGGAACTGAAGGTACGTGTGGCCGAAGCAGCTTCTGCGATGCTCGGACTGCCTGAAGACCCAGAGGCATGGAAAGTCGAGGATTATAGGAAAGCTCTTGATGCGAAATTCGGTAACAGCGAGAAATGACCTGGATAGTAGGGGCACCTACGATGATGGGCTATGGATTCGCCATTTCCGATATCCGCGTAACTCTTGGCAACGGGCAGGAGGTCGATTGCCTCCAGAAGGTTTACCCGGTAGGAAAATACCTTGCAGCAGGTTTCGCTGGTTCTGTCCGTATCGGATTTGCGATGATCGACGAACTTCGACGCCTCTCAAACTACACCGACGAATCTATAGCGTGTGATCCACAAGCCGTTGCGTCGCAGTGGCCAGCTTGCGCTAAGGCGGTTTTCGACCGCTTTCCGCAAGCCGATAAAGCTGGCGGTTGCGATCTAATGCTGATCTGTGTTCACCCTCTCGAACATAATGGCAATCCGTCTTGGCCGAAGTGCTTCGTGATGGTTTTCAGATCACCGGATTTCAGAGTTGAACAGGTAAAGAGCAATGAACTTGGCTCAATTGGCAGCGGAAGTGCCTACAAGAGTGCTCGCGCTCAATCTCCGGCTCTTTGGTCTTCGTCTGTTCCTGTTGCTGCTTCAATGCCTGCTCCTGCTGCTGACGGGCAAGCACCTGCGCCTGTTCCTGCTGAAGCCTGGTATCCATGCGGTTGCCGAAGTCGGCCAGCTTGGCCTCGACGGACTGCTGCGCCTCCATCCTGCGATGGAACCCGCCTAGCAGCTCGTCCAGCCTCGCCTGCATCTCCGGGGTAGGTGGTCGAGCCTGCTCCTGTGCCTGGTCTTTCTCTGGGGCGGCCTTGGCCTGCTCTTCCTGGGGTGCATTGCCGAACAGGGAACCGGCCCGCTCCTTGATGTCTTTCGCAAAGGCGACGGTACGGTCTTTGACCTCGTGGGCAAACTCCCTGGCGGCGGCAATCAGCTTGTCCAGGCGAGAGATTTCCTGTGCCTCGCGCTCCTTCACCTGGGCGATCTGTTTTTCGGCCTGCTGCTCCCACTGGTTGATCACCTTGTCCGGGCTCAGGTGCGCGGCGGGCAGCTCGGCCCGTTGCTCGCGAAGGCCGTCTACGTGGGCATGTAAAGCCTGCGCTTCGGCCTCACTGCCGGCGAGCAACTTCGGCTCTCTCAGCTCCGCTAGATCGGGGCGTCCCTGGTCGGCCCACGAACGCGCATCCAGGCGCTGCTCCTGGCCGTGCCGCTCCATGGCCCCGTTCATCATCTCCACCCACTTCTCGCGCACCTCCATGGGCTTGTCGCGCGAGTTCCACTCCGGGTCTTTCTTGGCTCCGTTGCGCTTGAAGAATTGTTCGTCGCTCAGCTCGCGGGTGCGGTCGTCGATGGCACGTTCCGAGAACATCAGGTGCATGTGCGGCTGCTCGATATTGTCCTTGGCCAGCGGCGTATGCACGGCCAGGGTGTAGGCGAACCGCTCACCCATCAGCTCCCTGGCTGCTTCACGCGCAAGCTCGTTCCGCTGCTCGGGTGCAAGCTCGCGGGGAAGGGCGATCTGCAGTTCCGTATAAGCGCGGCCATTATTGCGCTCGAAGTCGTCCGCTGCCTGCCAGAATGCTTGCGGATCTTCACGCGCGAACTCGGGCATGTTGCCCGATTCGACCAGCTCCAGGCCGCCACGCCGCTCGTACTGGCCATCCCGAGCGATGTACTGCGCGTGCGCTGCTGCGGGCGGGGCGGTGCTGGACGACTTCATCACCACGTGAACGATAGCCAAGCGAGCGAGCCTTTGCGGTTGCCGTTGCTTTTGCGGTTGTTCTTGCCGTTGCGGTTGCTGTTGCTTCTGCCCACCGCAGGTGCGCGTAGTTTGTGAAACAAACTAGGTATCGCGCATTAGGTGTTTACTGTCGTTTGCTGTTGCCTAAAGATGATTGTATGCTCAGACCCATGGCCAAGGCGAATCCCAAGAGTATCCAGGAGCTCGAAGCTCAGAAGAAAGCCATACGGGACGCTGCCGCTGCTGAAGTCGCCGCTATCCGCAAGGCTACAGCGGCCAAGGTCAATGCGCTCAAGAGCTCCGAGCGGCGTTTGCGGGCGCTCGACATCCGCGACCAGAAGCGGCGCGACAACCACGCCAAGATTCTTGTCGGCGTAGCCATGATCCACCAGTGCCAGGTTTCAGAAGGGTCGGCTGCCAAATTCAAGGGCATGCTCGAAGAGTTCTATTCCGATTCACCTGAGCGGCTCAAAAATGCGCTCTACGGGCTTGGGTTAACTGTCAAAAAGCCGAGTAGCGATCTGGAACAAGACTAATGAGACTGCGTCCATACAGGTCTCTGGTGATTGCTTCGGTTGCGCTCTCTACGTACTGCATTGCAGTAACGTCCCATGCCGATGCTCAAACGAGTTCAGTACCGTTCATAGGCTGTGCTTCTGACGGTCAGGTAGGCCCAAGAAAAGCACCCCATGGAAAAGCAAAGGCCCTGCCATTGTCGGCTGAGCTGGCCAGCCAGCTTGCCTACTATCAGGCCGAGGAAGGCTCAGGTGTTCTGGCTCCCCGTGGATGGCATTGCTTCAGCACGTACGGATCAAACGGAGGTTCACTCTTCGTTGCGCCTCAACCAATAGACAGCAAGATCGTGTTCTCAGACAAGTGGATGGGCTTTGCCGGGCCGGTAGTCCAAATATCAAATTCTTTGGGTGGGACCTCGGGACGCTTTGAGGTCGCCTCGATCATTGCTCGTGTCTTCCCGGCGCATAAAGCTTTTGTAGCCAATGTGATCGCAGAAGGGATTGAGACAGCGGCAGACTTCCCCTCTGGCCCGTACCCGAAGGACAAACTCCACTACCGCAGCAAAGAAGCAGTGGAGTACGAGACGCCACCCCAAACCGAAGGGCTTGGAACGCGATCACGTCTTCAGAAGAGTGACAAAGCCGTCACAGGCGTGGAGATACTATCAGGTCCAAACGAAGAGCTCAATCTAGTTTCCCTTGCGATTCGACTGCCGCAAGGGGCTGAGAGATTGGCACGGGCAATTGTTCAGCAAACAGAACGAGAGATCACCACCAACCCACCAAACTGAGCTATGGAAAAGACGGCGATGGAACCGCCTTGGAAAACGCCCAGAAGCGTTTCCCACTCTGCCCACAGCTTCGACGGCGACGACCGATTAGGAACGTGAGTGCGAGTGCTTCTGGGCCTCGACATACGCCCTGAGAACGGCATTCATGCGCGTCAGGTGGCCCTTCCCGGCGCCTTTGAACCAGTCCACCACGTCTGTGTCCAGGCGCAGGTGTACGGAAGTCTTCCCGGTCGGCATAACGACGCGGGCGCTGCTCCAGAAGTCGGCTCCCAGGGATTCAGCTTCCGGGGCATCCGGGCTGGTTTGGTCCTCGCCCCGTTCGCGCATGGCTTTGATCTGGCTAAGGGAGTGTCTGACGATGGTAGATGTCTCGTTCATCTATGCTCGCTTTCTGGGCGCTGATGATGCGGATGAGCCTGTCGCCGCGCCAGGTGTACACCACGCGGAAGACTTCCGTATCCGCTCTGCCGAGAGCAATCCAGCGAACCTCGCCATAGTCCTCCCGATCGTCGATCCGCTCCATAATCTCGTTGGCGAAGATCTCAGCAGCGGTCAGGAACGAAACACGATGTTTAGCGAGGTTGGTTCTGGCCTTCTCTTCGTCCCACTCGAACTCCAGTTCCACGCCGCACACTCTCTATGGTAATGATACACAAACGTGTACACGTTGCGATTCTTCTAATTTCCTCATCCGCAGGCGTCATCGACTACAGGACATAAAGAACTACAGGTAAGAACTACAGGTACTACAGGCTTCCTTATATGCAGCCAAAATCCGGCCCCGTTTCACCGTGTTTCCGGCCCCGTTTCACCGTAGTGGCGGCCCCGTTTCACCGTAGTGAAGTCGCAAATGGGCGAAAGGACCG
>CALMAP010000413.1:0-3734 GCA_937859825.1 uncultured Terriglobus sp.
GCATTAGCACAATGCAGGCAACAGGATAGGAAAAGCGCTTATTCAGCTCAATGATGTACGAGCGGCCCTGCGCCGAGTGGCGGTGCGCCCACAATTCATGCAAGGGAGTGGCGAGCAATGGTGTCTCATTTCGCGTGAGACGAATGTCTTCCTGCGCTCCCGTCTGGATTGGTGTGTCGGCCTCGGAGAAGGTTGAGATGTCGTACTGGTTCGGGTCCTTGGGCGAAATCTCATGTTTGGCACCATTGCGGAGATGCAGCCGCAGCAACCCGTGGGTCCCGTTCACTACCACTGCCTGCTCTGCCGTGGTCACGTAGGGTGAGGTCGGTTGCGTCAGATCAGCGAGAAAGACATGTTCCCAAACCGATGCTCCCTGTGCAGGCTTCACGTCCTGCACGTAGAGCACGTAGTTTTTGAAATCTTCATAGAAAACCCGGGGCTGCACCTCGAAGCTGGCCTGAGACGACTTCAACTGATTCTCAAGACCGATGAGCGCGGCTGCCGACTTCGGAGCGATATAGGCAGAGTTGATCATCCCCAGGATCAGAGCACCGGTCGCGGCATAGGACGCTACCCGCACAAACTGCAGCACACCAAAGCCTGCGGCACGCATGGCAGTCGCTTCACTATCGGCAGCAAGACGGCTGAGACCAAGCAAAATACCCACCAGAACCGCCATGGGAATGGTGAGCACGAGCGTGCTAGGCAGCGAGTACGCGAGAATGCGGAGCACGTCCTCAATGGAGGCGGAGCCGCGTACGACAAGCTCGAGAATCTTGCCGAGGTCGCGGATGAACAGGACAAAAGTAAAGAGAGCGCCGCCGAGCAGGCCGTGGGACAGTATCTCGCGCAGGATGTACCGGGTCAGTATCCGCACGTGCTAAAGCAGCCTCATGGCACCAGTGTAGATGCGAAACGGCAGTGCCGTTCAGTACCAGCTACCATCCGCTACGAAGCGGTAGCCTACTCCGCGAACGGTGAGCAGATGCACCGGGCGAGCAGGGTCGTCCTCGAGGTAGCGCCGCAGTCGCACCACGAAGTTGTCGATGGCCCGGGTGTCTGTATCTTCGCGGACGCGCCAGACTTCCTCAAGGATGTCGCGTCTGGAAACTACCTTCCCCTCGCGATCGATCAGGTAGCGCAGCAGTTCCGCTTCCATGAGGGTGAGGTGAACCGTCTGCGCCGCAGTCGTCAGTTGCAGTGATTCAAAGTGAATTTCACGTCCGTCAAATCTGTAGATCGTGCCCTGCGTTTCCTCTGCTGGTATCGTGCCCTTCGCGGATTGCTGGCGTTGCCATTGCATCCGGCGCAGCAGACTGCCAAGACGTGCAAGAAGAATGGACAATTCGAAAGGCTTGGGGAGATAGTCGTCCGCTCCTGCGGCGAAGCCCTCCAGCACGTCCTCAGGCCGCCCACGCGCGGTAAGCATCAGAATCGGTGCATAGTTGCCTGCCTGGCGCAAAGCGCGCGCCACCTCAAAACCTTCCATGCCGGGCAGCATCACATCCAGCAGCACTGCGGAAACTTCCTCGCCCGAGTGCATGAGCCAGTCCAGCGCGGCCTCGCCGTCGCCTTCGTGGTGGGTGCGATATCCCTCGGCGCGCAGGTTAAATAAAAGCGCATCCGCGATGTGCATCTCGTCTTCGACAAGCAGGACCAGCGGGGATTCGCTCATTGTGCCTGCTCCTCCTCAGGTGCCACCGCTTGCGTAGCCACAGCAGGTGGTTGTGAGTGTGAGCGGAGCAAAGGTATTTGCAAAGTAATTGTGGTGCCTTTGCCGGAACCGTAACTTTGCGCTGTGGCATCGCCACCGTGCTGACGCAGGATCGACCGCGTAATGAACAGGCCAAGGCCGGTCCCTTTGATCTTGACCGAGTCGCGCCCGGCCACCCGGTAAAAGCGGTGAAACACACGCTTGAGCTGAGCAGGAGGAATACCCACTCCGTTGTCACGGAGCCGCAGTACTGCCGTGCTCTCGCGTGGTATGGTAAGCTCCGCCGTGATCTGCACACCATCAGGGGAGTACTTCACTGCATTGTCCAGCACATTGAGAATGGCTGTTCGCATACTCTGGTGGTCTGCTTCTATGAAGACAGGACGGCCCTGCGCATTGTCTTGAAGGCGCACAGCGGAGTCGGCAAGATGGTGTCGCCGTACCGTTTCTTTAAGCGCCTCCAGGGCAAGCCCGCGAAGATCCAGAGGATGCCGCGCTTTGGGATTGCGAAGAACACCTTTCGCATTTGCCTCCCCAGCCCGCAGCACCTGCTCCACTGTGCTGAGCAGGCGATCGTTATCTTCCATCATGCGCGCGTAGAATTCCTGCCGCTGCGCCTCGTCCAGAGGACGCCTTTGCAGTGTTTCGAGATATAAGCGCACCGACGCTATCGGTGTCTTCAACTCATGCGTTACAGCATTTAAAAAGCTGTCCTGCCGCTCATTGCGCCGCACTTCGCGGACCAGGAAGATCGTGTTGAGAATAAGGCCGGCAATTAGAACGCTGAAGAAGCAGAGGCCGAGCACCAGGAACACAATGTGGCGTTGGTGGACGTTCAGAATCACCCAGCCCACGTTCAGCGCGACCGCCAGGCCCACAAGGCAGATGCCAAGTGTGATGAAGAAGGCGATCGCACCGCGCCTTCGCGTGATGTTCGTCCGCTGCGCCATGATTCATCTTGCAATAGAAGAAGGGCCGGCGTCGCCGGCCCTTCTTATTCTTTTGCGCAGAGGCTCTTAGGCACCGGCAGGTCTAGGATCGTGCTTGTCGAACTTGGCGATCTGGACCTTCTTGGCCAGGCCGAGCTTTTCCATGACCCAGATGCCGTAGTAGTTAATGTCGAACTCGTACCAGGCGAGGCCATGCCGTGCGCTTACGGGGTGAGCGTGATGATTGTTATGCCATCCCTCGCCGCCGGTTAACAGGGCCACGATCCAGTTGTTGCGGCTGGCGTCCTTGGTCTCAAAGCGGCGGCCGCCCCAAAGGTGCGTGGCGGAGTTGACCAGCCAGGTGCTGTGCAGGCCAACCGTTACGCGGAGGAAGGTACCCCAGAGAACCATGCCCAGCATGCCCTTCCATCCACCGATTGCATAGCCAATGCCCATCTGTAGGAAACCCGTGGTGGTGAGCGGAACCCAGTGATAGTTGCTCAACCAGCGCTGGCCGGGGTCGCGGGTGAGGTCGGGGGCGTAGCGGCCCAACAGGGCGGTCTCACTGTGCAAAGCGCGGCCGGAGAGGATCCATCCCGCGTGGGCCCACCAGGTACCATCGTGCGGCGTGTGCGGATCACCTTCGTGGTCGCTGAACTGGTGGTGAACACGATGCGTGGCTACCCAGAAGATCGGTCCGCCTTCAAGCGCGAGCGTTCCGCAGGCGGTAATTGTCAGCTCAAGCCAGCGCGGCACGCGGTAGCCGCGATGTGTCAGCAGGCGATGGTAGCCCATCCCAATGCCAACGTTGATCGCAAGAAAATACATGACCACAAAAGCGAGCAGGTTGCTCCATGAAAAGAAGAACAGTGCAGCCAGCGCACCCACATGGAACAGTCCCATAAAGATGCTCGTGATCCAGTTGATCTGCCCCTGCTGGTGCTCACGGCCCATGCGAAGGTCTTCGCGAACCTTGCGTCTCGCCTCCGTCACGACCTCACGAACCGATGCCGAATTCGGCGCTGCTTGTATCTCGTTTGTGGGCGTGGTTGTTACAACTGCTGGCATGGAACCTCTTCTCTTCGTTGGGA
>CALMAP010000413.1:3744-6926 GCA_937859825.1 uncultured Terriglobus sp.
CTGTTGCCATGTGTCATGGCTGCGTTCACTATCGACACACTACCAGCGCAACCCTCAATCTGTTTGTAATGTTTGTGTAAGGGTTCATGGCGACACATCAGAGATGGACGCACCGTTCCGAAACTGAACGCATTTGTTCAAGCACGTAGCCTGCATGTTTTGGTTAAGATTTCCTCATGCCAGTGAACCTGCCCCCGTTTCTGCTCAAGCCGGTCTTTTCGTCCCGTCCATGGGGCAGGCGTGATCTCAGCCCGTGGTACTCCGTTGAGGAAAGCACCGCCAACTCAGATCCAATCGGCGAAGCCTGGTTGACAGGGCCACAGTCGGTGGTTGCTGAAGGCGAGCTGGCAGGGAAAACCCTGCAGCAGATCGCATGGGAGAGCCGCGAGGCACTCCTGGGGGAATGGCGGGAGGAGAACGAATTTCCGTTGCTGTTGAAGCTGCTGTTCCCTGATGACAAGCTGTCCGTTCAGGTGCATCCGGACGATGCGCAGGCAAAGCAGATCGGTCAGCCACGTGGAAAAACCGAGTGCTGGTATGTGGTGAACGCCGATCCCGGCGCGACCGTGGCTTGCGGGCTGCTACCCGGCGTTCACCCTGAGCAGATGCGGGAAGCGGCAAAGGACGGTTCGATGGAATCGCTCTTGCGCTTCCTTCCCGTCTCGACGGGTGACATGGTGTTCGTCGATGCAGGAACAGTGCACGCCATAGGGCCCGGTGTCACGCTGTTGGAGACGCAGCAGACGTCTGACACCACCTTTCGCCTCTTCGATTATGGAAGACCCCGCGAACTCCATCTGGACAGCGGCATTGCGGTAAGCCGGGCGGAGACACGCGCGGGCAAGGTACAGCCGGTGAGCACTGCGCAGGGCACTCGCCTGATTGCCGAGCAATATTTCACGGTGGATCGTTTTGCTTTGCGAGCAGGGGAAGAACTTATCCTGTCCGACGCAGCAGGAAAGCCGCACTGTTTCACCACGCTTGAGGGTTCCGGAACCCTCGAGGCCGCGGATGGCACCGCAGCATTAGGAAAAGCCGCGGCCACCGTTGTACCTGCATGCACAACGAAGCTCACTGTGCGTGCGCAGAATGATCTGATCGCCGTCCGCTCCATGCCGTAGCATCTTGCTCGTGCCGTGCGGAACCTGGCAGGACATAGGTTTCAACGCAGCTTTTCAGTACACTCGCGCTATGCGGGTGTTCGGAATCGACTGCGGCACGGAGTACACCGGGTGGGGCGTGGTGGAGCTGGTGGAAACTCCTCGGGAGAGCCGGCTGGTTCCAGTCGCGGCGGGTGCCGTCTGCCTGAACAAGAAAGAACGGACGCCCCTGCGTCTCCATCAGGTCTACACGGAACTGACTGGTCTGCTGGCAGCGTACGAGCCGGAAATCGTAGCTATCGAAGATGTATTTTTTGCCGCGAACGCCAGAAGTTCTTTAAAGCTGGGACAGGTGCGCGGCGTGGCGTTGCTTGCGGCAGCATCCTGCGGTCTTACGGTGGCGGAATACGCCCCGCTGACGGTGAAGTCGTCAGTTGTAGGGTATGGTCTTGCGGCAAAGGAGCAGGTTCAGTTTATGGTTGCAAGACTACTCGATCTGGAACGCGCACCCGAGCCTGCGGATGCCGCCGATGCGCTTGCAATTGCTATTTGTCATATTCACACCTCAAGAACACTCATAGGGATGCAGCGCTGAACTGAAAAGGAAACGGATTGCCAACACTTCGCAGCTATGCAGCCGCTTTTTGCCTGCTTTTTGCCTTTCTGTCTGCCAGCGCAGAAACGCCGGTCTACCCTTTGTTTATGGAGTACGACCGGCCAGGTCTGAATGTTCCGCACTGGAGCTTCGACATCCAGCCAGACGGCCAGACGGAATTCAAGCCGACCTATGCTTCACCGCAGCCAAACGGGGCAGACAATGCAGTGGTACGTTTCACCATGTCTACGTCTGGCATGCAGAAGCTGCAGAAGCTGCTGCTCGATTCCAAGGGGATGCAGCCGTGCGAAACAAAGACAAAGGGTCTCGCCCGCATGGGCATGAAAACGCTTCAGTATGCCGGAGCGAACGGTGCGCCTGCCAAGTGCTCCTTCAATTATACGGACAACAAACCTCTTGCTGCTGCCGCCGAATACCTGACGGCAGTGAGCTACACGCTTGAGGAGGGTGCAACCATCGACCGGCTGCATCGCTACGATCGCCTTGGCCTAGATGCCGTGCTGATCCGCCTAGCGGCAGCCGCCAAGGAAGCCAAAGCACCGGAACTTGCCTCGATCCGATCGTCGTTGCAAGCGCTGGTAAGCGACGATCAGGTGCTGGAGCGCGTGCGGATCAAAGCATCGCAACTGCTTGCTTTGTCTGACCAGCAGTAAAAACCGCCGAAGGCAGAACAGGCAGAGCCAAAGACAGGCGTCCGGCAGTATGCTCTTCGGAAGGCGGGTCGGTTATGCGGTTGCGAATCTGGCGGCAAATTCTTTTCATCTTCTGTTTGTTCGCTGCATTCCGGGTATTTGCGCAGGCATCCGCGTCAGCACCCGTTGCCCGGCTCAGCCACTTGGCTGGAACTGTTCAGGTGCAAATGCAGGACAGTACCGATGCTGTAACAGATGCTGCTTTGAACATGCCCCTGCCGCAGGGAGAGCGTATCCTGACCGGCGAGTCCGGCGAAGCAGAGGTCGAGTTTGCCGACGGCTCGGTACTGCGACTGACTCCGAACAGCACGGCCGTCCTCTCCAGGCTCGGTGATCCTGCCCAAATCGAATTAACGGAAGGTCTTTTCTATTTGGAGTTGCGTTTTTCTGACCAGAACAGCTATTCCATTGCCGCTGGCGAGCAGACGATCGCACCGCAGGAAAACAGCAGCTTCCGTGTTCGCGTGAATACGGGACAGGTGGAGACTGGCGTGCTGAGTGGAGCGGTCTCTGTTTCCCGCCAGAACGCATATACCGCCGATTTGAGCTCGGGCGAAAGTCTCCGCTCCGATCCGAAAAACCCCAAACGCTATCTGCTCTCGTCTACGCTGCCGCAGGAAGCATGGGACAACTGGAATGAGAAACTGTCGCAGAAAGCGCAGGATGAAGCTGCGCTCCGCACAGGTGCGCGCGATGCCTATGCTGGGGATCAGGGTTACGGCTGGGCCGATCTCGATGCGAACGGCACCTGGTATAGCGTGCCGGGAGAGGGAG
>CALMAP010000414.1:0-718 GCA_937859825.1 uncultured Terriglobus sp.
GCTGGTGCTCGCGCCCGGCATTTGGCTGGCATTCCGCGACCTGAAGGTCTGGCCGCGGCTCCGCATGGCAGTGCCGGACTGGCCCCGATTGAAGGCATTGCTTGCCATCGGCTGGCCCTCTGGCCTTGAGTTCTCGCTTGAGCTCGGCATCTCCACGTACATGTCGGTCCTGTGTGCGCGTCTTGGCGCCACGGCGTTGGCTTCGCACCAGGTCGCGCTGGATCTGAACGCATTCGTTTACATGGTGCCTACCGGTCTTGCGTATGCTGCGATGATCCGCGTCGGTCAGGCGGCAGGACGCAACCAATTGCGCGGCGTGCGCAATGCGGCACGCGCCTCGTTGACCCTTGCGATGGGCTACGCTGCATTCGCCGCCGTGGTATTCCTGATCTTTTCGCACAGGCTTGCCTCCATGTACACCAACGATCCGCACGTGGTGACGGGAGCCATGCCCCTCTTTCTGCTGTGCAGCTTGCTTATTCTTGGGGATGCGGCATTTGTCATCCACGCTTCCGCGCTGACCGGGTTAGGCGACACACGCACGCCCTTGTGGGTCAGCATCGTATGTAATTGGGGACTCGGCATGCCTGCCGCGTACCTGCTTGCCTTCCACTTCGGCTACGGTGTCTATGGTCTGTGGATTGGCCGCGCCATCGCGTCTGTTACTTCCGGCATTGCGCTCTCGCTTTGGTGGCAGCACCGTGTCGGCGCACATGGT
>CALMAP010000414.1:728-3724 GCA_937859825.1 uncultured Terriglobus sp.
AGGCATCATCACAAACCCGTTTTCTGTGTTTTCTCCCATGCGAGCTCGCTAGATCGCGCCGCTTTCCTTCCTGCTTTCTTTCATCCCTCCGAGGCCAAATCGTGAAGCGTTTTCATCTCTTCTGTACCACTACGGGACTCGTCCCGCTCGCCACCGCAGCTCTCATTCTCAGCATCGCTCCATCAGTCCACGCACAATCCACCCTGGGCAGCATCACCGGAACCGTGCAGGACAGCACAGGTGCCCGCGTGCCCGCCGCGACCATTTTGCTGCACCGCGTAGAGAGCAACACCGACCGCAGCGTGACCGCGGACGACAGCGGCACCTACACCAGCCTGAATCTTGAACCGGGCAACTACACGATCACCGTGCAGAGCAACGGACTTGCGAATACCACAGCCACGGGCATTACCCTGCAGGCTCGCCAGCAGTTGCGTTATGACGTGACGTTAAAGGTGGGCACAACCGACTCCGTTACGGTAAATGCGACCGATGCCGGCACCATCAACGTGGAAAATGCCAGCGTCTCCGCCGCGCTCACGCCGCAGGCTGTGATCGACCTGCCCGCCAACTATCGGGGCAATGGGTCGACCTCTCCCCTGAGCGTGGTGCAGGCTCTGCCGGGCGTGCAGCCAGACAGTGGCAGCTACCCGCAGACCGCATCCACCAAACCTGCTCCCACGATCCGGTACTCGATCCAGGGCGGCCTCCCATCGCAGACGGAGACCACGGTCGACGGCATCTCCGCCCAGAACCAGACCAGTAACAACGTGCAGGCGGACTCATTCCCCTCCGCGGAATCCATAGCGGAGATCCGCGTGGACGGCGTAAACAACAATGCCGAGTACGGACAGCCTGGCGAGATCACAACCGTAACCAAGAGCGGCACCAACACCGTGCACGGCTCGGCCTACATGTACTACCAGAACGATGTGCTAGACGCGACGCCCTACGGCTCCGACGCGAGCACCAAACCACAGAAGGATGCCAAAGATTTTGGCGGCAGCGTTGGCCTACCTGTGGTTCTGCCGAAGCTTTATAACGGGCGCGACAAGACTTTTCTTTTCGCCGCGTATGAAGGTTTGCGTTTTCCGCAGACCATTCCGCTGCAGCGCATCGTGCCGACCGTGCTGATGAAGCAGGGCAACTTTACTCAGGAGCGCACCACGCCGCTGCAGAACCCCTTTACCGGGGGCGTCTACGCCAACAACGTGGTGCCCATTAATGCCGCATCATCGAAATTCCTGCAGTTCTACCCTGACCCCAACATCGACGCAAATCTTTCGCTGGCGGCGGCGGTGGCCGACCGTGGCTACAACTATCTGAGCTCCCGCCGAAACGACATCAGCAGCAACCAGTTCGACGTTCGCGGTGACCAGACCATCAGCACCAGGGCGAACCTCTCTGTACGCTACTCCTGGAAGAACAATAACCAGAGCCAGCCCGCGGACCTTACGCTGCCGAACAGCACCACATTTGCTCGCTATCGCATCCTCGCCAGCAGCTTCAATTACGCCTTTACCGAGCGGTTGGCGAACGAATTCAAATTCGGCTTCACGCTGGAGCAGGACGGCAACAACAACAGCTTTGATGGGCTCGGCTTTACCAAAAGCACCGGGTTGAACGTGCTCACCGTGCCGGCGTTCTTCAACGGCATACCGCACCTGAATTTTAATGGCGGCGCTGCCCCCATTACCTCCATAGGCTCGCGGCTTGGGTATGACGAACGCTCGCGCGTCTTTCAGTACATCGACAACGTGACCTGGCAGATCGGCTCGCACACGCTGCGCCTCGGCACGGATGTTCGGCACCTGCTGGCGCACACCGAAGCGGGCGGCTCCACGCCTTCGATCAATTACGGCAACTTCCTTTTCGACGCGCAGAACACCGCAACTGGTGACCAGTTCGCAGACTTCCTGATCGGTGTGCCCTACCAGAACCAGAGCAACAACATCCGGCAGGACAACGATGCCGCCACCAACAGTTATGCCTTCTATGGGCAGGACAACTGGAAGGCCACGCCAAATCTAAACCTGAACTTCGGTCTGCGTTATGAGTTTCATCCCGCACTCGCCTCGACCAACGGTCTTGCAGGCAACTTCGATCCATCCATCGCGCGTACGGGAAGGCTGATCTATCCGGCTGGCTACGCAAACAGCCTCGACGTGCAGGAACTGGCAAACGTAAATGCCTGCCCCATCGCCGGCGTGAACAACCCTTATGCAACCGGCGCAGCCATGAACGGAATTCCCTGCACGCCGGTCGTGAGCAACGAACAGGCTGGCCTGCCCGCAGGTTTGCGCAAGTCGCCAACGCTGCGCTTCATGCCGCGATTGGGCTTTGCCTACCGGCCTTTCGGCAACGAAAAAAACGCGATTCGCGGCGGCGTGGGCTACTACAACATCACCACCACAGGCGCGCTCTTCTACGCAATCGCGCAGACGCTGCAGCAGAACTATCAGACGTTTACCAACAGCTACTCCACTGGATCGAACACAGCGGGCTCCAGCACTTTTGTGCCGCCCACGTTCAGCTTTCCGAATACTTCTGCGAGCGGCCAGTTCTCCCCGGCGATTGGAAGCGTGTACTTTTACAGTGCCATCGACCCCAACTGGCACGATCCCTATTCCCTGCAGAGCAATCTCTCCATCGATCACGATTTTGGCCACAACATGGCGCTGCGCCTCTCCTACGTTGGCCTGCACACCTGGCATCTTGTGTGGCAGCCGCAGTTGAACCAGTTGCCGCGCTCTACCACGCGCATGTCGTCGCAAGCTGCGGCGACGGACTACCCGTTCCCAAACTTCTACCAGGTCACCGACCGCAGCACTTCCGCGCAGGCAGACTACAAGTCGCTGCAGGTGGAGGTATCGCGCCGCATGAGCAACGGTCTCTCCTTTGACAGCACCTACACGCTTGCCAAGAATCTTGCAGATAACCAGGGCAGCGCCGGGAACTTCAACTCCGCCGGGTTTGTGGATGAGCAGGGTGGATAC
>CALMAP010000414.1:3734-5939 GCA_937859825.1 uncultured Terriglobus sp.
CAATGTTGCCGCGACACGCCGCAACCGCTGGCTGAATACCCTGATCTACGAGCTCCCCTTCGGACGTGGCCGCCAGTTCGGATCCCACCTGAATCGTGTTGCGAATGCCCTTGTTGGCGGCTGGCAAGTAAGCAACATCTTTGTGTGGCAGAGCGGACCATTCCTGACCGCTTACTTTCCAGCAGGTTACATCGATCCTTCCGGTACAGGCTCCGGCACGTATGTCGGCGGAGCGAATCAGCGTCCAGACCATATCGCCAATGCAAACTCCAGCAGCCATGACCGTAATCACTGGTTCAACCAGAATGCCTTTGCATGCCCCGGCAGTAACAATCCGGGTTCCATCGCAACCTGCGATGTGGGCGTAGGCTCGCTGCCCATCGGCCGCTACGGCACCGAGAGCGTGGGTGACCTGCGCGGACCGGGAACGGTGAACCTTTCCAGCGGCATCAGCAAATCGTTTCAACTTGCAGAAAGCCTTCGATTGCGTACCGAAGGCACCTTCACCAATGTGCTGAACCACACCAACCTTGCCGATCCCGGGCTCGACCTCACCTCAGCCAGCTTCGGCAAGATCACCCAAGCGCGCGGTTCAGACTTTGGTGGGAACCGTACAGGACAGGTGTCGGTGAGGCTGGAGTTCTAGGCTAAATTGCATGAGCGTAACCGCTCCATGTGTGTCATCCCGCAGCGTAGCAGAGGCATCTGGTCTCTTCGACTCACCATGGATCGTCATTTCAGCCGAAGGCCGTGCTTGCGGCTAGAGTGAAGAACCTGCTTTTCTGGAGCGCCCTGAGCAAGAAGGAAAAGCAGGTTTCCACCACGCGCGACAAAGGAACCGTCGCTCGATTTGAGCAACAGTCCTGTGGTAAGCACGAGATGAAACGCGCTTACTGTTTCGTAATAAAACTGAACAGCGTAAAGAGAACACCCGACAACAACGCCGCCGCAGGCAACGTGAAGACCCACGCCACGGCGATATTGCGCAGGGTAGACATCTGCAAACCGCTGCCGTTCGCGGTCATGGTTCCGGCCACGCCAGACGACAGCACCTGCGTAGTCGAGACCGGCAGGCCGAAGCGATCGGCACCCAGAATGGTCGCCATGGCAACCAGTTCCGCGGACGCACCCTGCGCGTAAGTCAGGTGCGTCTTGCCGATTTTCTCGCCGACTGTGACCACAATGCGCTTCCAGCCGACCATGGTTCCAAGAGAAAGCGCAAGAGCGACCGCAACCTTGACCCAGGTGGGTATGTACTTCGTCGACTTATCGAGAAAGCCCTTGTAGTTCTTTAAAGGGGCAAGGTCGTCCTGCGTCATCTTCGGGCCGTATTTCGGCAACAGCCGCATGGACTCGCTGGTGAGGTACATCTGGTTGCGCACGTTGGCCTGCATGTTCTGCGGCACATTTCCGAGCGAGCCATAGCCCACGGCTTCGTCACGGATGCCGAGCACCATCGTCTGCATCGCAGGCATCGTGGCATCGCTGATTTTGTGCGTGGCTACGAATCGCTCCAATTCCGGCGCAGGATCGCCTTTGGCGGGCTCCGTGTGGCTATACTTCTGCAGATTGCCTGCCACCTGTGTGGACACGGCTGCAAAGGTTTGTACCGAGCCGCGATCGACGGCATGGTTCAGCGCATAAGCGGTGGGAACAGTACCCACCAGCACCAGCATGATGAGTCCCATACCCTTCTGGCCGTCGTTCGAGCCGTGCGCGAACGAAACACCAGTGCAGGTAAGAATCAGCAGCGCGCGAATGTAAAACGGAGGCGGTTCTGTTCCTTTGGGTGCTTCGTAGAGGCGCGGGTCGCGCATGAGTGCCTTGAAGGCGAAGAACAGAATGGCTGCCAGCACAAAACCAATAATGGGCGAAAAGACCAGTGCCTCGAAGACCTTGATCACCTGGTCCCAGTCCAGACCAGACCGGCCGCTACGTCCGTTCATGAATTCATTCGCCAGACTCACACCCAGAATCGACCCGATCATGGTGTGTGACGACGAGACCGGCAGGCCGCGCCACCAGGTACCCAGATTCCAGATTACGGCGGCCATCAGCAATGCAAACACCATGCTGAAGCCAAGTCCATTGGAGACGCGCAGCACAAGCTGAATGGGCAGGATGGAAACGATGGAAAATGCCACTGCGCCGGAGCTAAGAATGACCCCGATGAAGTTCCATACACCTGACCAGATGACCGCAACG
>CALMAP010000414.1:5949-6464 GCA_937859825.1 uncultured Terriglobus sp.
GCATTCGCCGTGTCATGAAAGCCGTTCACGAACTCAAAGCCCAGTGCGATGAGTAACGCCACGCCGAGTAGAATGTAAGGAAACCCGGAAGACTGGTGCACTGCGGATAGATCGATGGTGAGTCTGGCGACGATGTACACAATGCCGCCCACCAAGGAAAGGCCGAACAGGCCAACCGCCCATTTGGCGACTGGCTTATCTTTCAGCTTCTGGTCAAGACTAGATCGCGGCGCCATTTGCGCTGTGGTAGACATCATCACTCCAAAAGCTGTGCTGCTGGAAAATTTTCAGGCGGCTTTTCAAGCTAACACTCACATGGGCCGCTTCTGTGAACGGACGATGAATGGCGCATAGGAACGTGCCCCACTGGATGTCTCGCTGGTAACCGTGCACCATCGAACTTCTGCTTCTCTCCAAGATTCCAAACCCTCTGTCCGATCGCCCCAGGTGACTTTGGAGTGCGTTGCAGGGCAACTGCCAATCTGCCCCTCTTGTAGAGAGGAAATAGCCGCATG
>CALMAP010000414.1:6474-8965 GCA_937859825.1 uncultured Terriglobus sp.
TTTCCTCATTCTGGAAGAAAGTGCATCGGAAAGCCGCGTCAGCGCAATTTGTACAGGAACTGGTGCACAACGATCTTACCCCTGGACACCGCTTCACCCCGCACACAGGTCGTGCCGTGCAGTGGAATCGCTGCGTCATTTCGATCAAGATGCAATGATCAGCTGGAGTGCTGATTGTCGTTTCGATGAAAGCGCAAGTGTTGAAGGTGGCACAGGCAGGCTGATTCTGCCGCTATGGCTTCTTCTAAAAATGTCCCGTTCCCAGTGAGAGCGGATACTGGAGCGACACAAGGAGGGCGCAATGGACCGCAGGCGGTTGTTGAAATCGATGGGCGTACTCGGTGCAGCCGCACTTTCGGGCACATCTGAGCCTCGCGCTCGCGCTGCTTCACCGAAAGAGGACTTCTCTTTCATCTTCTTTACGGACACGCACATTCAGCCCGAGCTCAAGGCATCTGAGGGATGCGGCATGTGCTTCCACACCTTCCATGGCATTTCTGCGGATTTCGCGATCTGCGGCGGGGACCTGGTCTTTGACGCCTCGGCGGTCGATCCCAAACGCGCCGATGCGCTCTTCGGCCTCTTCCAACAGACTTCGGCCAGCATCCCTTACCCGGTCCACTACACGCTGGGCAATCACGACGTTTTCGGCGTGGCGAACAAGGACGGCGTAGCGCCTTCCGATCCTCGTTACGGCAAGAAGGCATTCGAGGACCACTACGGCCCGACGCACTACTCCTTCGATCACAGGGGGTGGCACTTCGTCGTGCTCGATTCCATCAACATCGGCCCGGACCGCAACTGGACGGCACACATCGGCGACGAGCAGATCGCCTGGTTGAAGGCCGACCTGGGAAATCTGGCGAAGAGTACGCCAGTGATTGTGGTAACGCACGTGCCATTGGTGACTGGCGCCCTTTCTTATGTGCCGCGTTCTTCCTGGCGGGACATGAACGGGCTGCTCGACACATTTATGGTGACCGATGCGGCAGAGGTGATCGACGCTCTGCTGGCCTACAACGTGCGCGCTGTATTGCAGGGGCATACGCACATCAACGAAGACGTCACTTTTCGCGGCCTGCGCTTTCTTACCAGCGGCGCGGTCAGCGGCAATTGGTGGAAAGGCACGCGGGCAGGCAGCCCCGAGGGCTTTCTGGAAATACGTTTGCAGAAGGACGGCCAGGTACTGCCCCGCTATCGCACCTATGGTTTCAAGAGCGCCGGTTAGCGCTCTGTGAAGGGAGCAGCGGGCTTCAGCCCACTGACACGGCGCAGAACAGCGGGCCTTCAGGGTTGGCTCTGTGGATCCAGCCGAGGCTCTCAAGGCCTGCGTTACACTGAGGCCTCACCCAAATACAGGAAGAGTGGCGACCGGACCCTTGCTCATTCGTTCTCAGTTCGACATCCAGTTCCACATGCCGGCGGCGGCACCCATGGTTACGGTGCTGCACCTGCATCCCTCGCTGGAGGGCCGCGTCAAGTCGGGCAACGACCTGGTGGTGGAGCACCTTGCGCCGCCCATGCCGGACGACGTAACCAGGGGTCAGTATCCGAACCAGGTGGTCCCGACTACGGAGTACCTGGATGCTTTCGGCAATCGCTGCTCCCGCTTTATCGCCCCGGCAGGGCACCTGAAACTCTCCGGCGAAAGCATTATTGAGGCCGACGACCAACCCGACACGCTCTACCCGGACGCGCAGCAGGCCGCCATCGAAGATCTGCCTTCCGAGGTGCTGCAGTACCTGCTGCCCAGCCGCTACTGCGAAGTGGATCGCTTCGGTGCCATCGCGCAGGACCTCTTTGCGGCGATTCCGGCCGGATGGCAGCGCGCCACGGCCATCCGTGATTGGGTACATGAGAAGGTCACCTTCAACTACAACGCGGCGCGCCCTACCAAGACCGCTATGGACGTTTTCATCGAGCGTACCGGCGTCTGCCGCGACTTTCAGCATCTGGCCATTACCCTGTCGCGTTGCCAGAACATTCCTGCGCGCTACGTGACCGGCTACATCGGCGACATCCGCCGCCCGTGGAGCGGTCCCGGCGACTTCAGCGCGTGGTACCAGGTGTTTCTGGATGGCAAATGGATCAACCTGGACGCGCGGCATAATTATCCGCGCCTGGGCCGCATCCTGATGGCCACGGGCCGCGATGCGGCGGACGTTGCCATTACCACCAGCTTCGGCACCGCGCAGTTGACGTATTTTCTGGTGGAGTCCGACGAGATTGACGCGGAAGGCAACAAGGTGCCCAAACCCGGGGAACCGGGCGCACCACCTTTGGCGAACAACCCTGCCGCACCCACGCAGACCAACAGCAAAGACGCAAGCCCATCGCAGACCCAGACCGGAACGAATTAGAGATCGGGCGGGAACGATAACTCTGTCGAGAGTGACCGGAACGTAGCGAAGTGGAGAAACCTGCATTGTTCTATGAGTTTCTGCAGAAGAGCAGTACGCAACGCGCGCTAAGGTCCAGCAGAGAATGCCAC
>CALMAP010000414.1:8975-9940 GCA_937859825.1 uncultured Terriglobus sp.
GAATGCCACGTCTTGCTTCGCGTTCGTAGCGGCAACATGGCGCACCTCGCGTACTGCTCTTCTCCTCGATTCCAAGCGGTCCAGATGCACGGGGAGGAATGACTACAACCAGCCCAAAACTCGTGACGCTGCGGCACCGCTCGGAATACCACTACGAGCGCCCTGTGCTGCTTGGGCCGCAGACGATCCGGCTGCGGCCTGCCGCGTACTGCCGCACGCCGGTTCTGAGCTACTCCCTGAGAGTTGAACCTGCAGATCACACCCTGCGCTGGCAGTTCGATGCATCGGGCAACCACGTTGCGCGTGTCGGGTTTTCTCAAAGAGTGAAGACGTTCGGTTTCACCGTGGAACTGCAGGCGGACTTGACGCCCTACAATCCCTTCGATTTTGTCGTCGATCCCGGCTATGAAACGTTCCCCTTTCGCTATCCGCCTGAGACTGCCGGCGAACTCGGTCCCTTTCGCGTGCTGGACCCCGCGAGCCCGCTGCTGAACGACTTCATGCATAGCTTTTCCACGGCACCGCAGCCTACGGTGAACTTCCTGGTCGATCTGAATAGCCGGGTGCGTGGACGCGTCGGCTACACCACGCGCATGGAGCACGGCGTACAAAGTTGCGAAGAAACGCTTGCGAAAAGCACCGGCTCCTGCCGCGACTCCGCTTGGCTGCTGGTGCAGATGTGCCGGCGGTTCGGTTTTGCGGCGCGGTTCGTCTCCGGTTATCTGATTCAGCTTGCCGATCCTGACGCATCGGAGAACAGCCCCAGCCTAAAGAATGATTCGGCGGATCTGCATGCCTGGGCGGAGGTCTACCTGCCCGGAGCGGGATGGGTCGGCATGGACGCGACCTCCGGCCTGCTCACCGCGGAAGGGCACATTCCACTTGCGGTCAGTTCGTCGCCTCAAGGAGCGGCGCCCCTGAGCGGCACGGTCGAGCCTGCAGCGGTGGACTTCCGCTACAGCATG
>CALMAP010000415.1:0-5019 GCA_937859825.1 uncultured Terriglobus sp.
CTTCTCCCCCGAATCGAACCGTGAGTTCGCGGGACAGGTGCCCGCCGACCTGCTGAAGGCACTCAAGAAGAAACCGGGAACGTGGCAGGAAGTCTTCGGCCGCGATGCGGACGAGACCTTCCAGGCGTATCACCAGGCCAGATACGTCAACGAGATCGCAGCGTCGGGCAAGCGTGAGCTGAACATCCCGTTCTACTGCAACGTCTGGCTCGCCTATCCCGTGGGCGAACTACCTGAGCGCCAGGTGGGGAATCCTGGTATCGGCTGGCCCTCTGGCGGACCGGTGCAGAATATGCTGCCGCTTTGGAAAGCGTTTGCGCCCTCCATCGACATGATCGGCCCGGACATCTACTCCGACGAACGCCGCTTCTATTCGCACATTCTGGACACCTACGCACGGTCTGACAATCCGCTCTGGATTCCGGAGACCGGCTACGGCGATGCCTACGCGCCTTACATGTATCTCGCGCTGGGCAAGGGGGCTATCGGCTTTTCGCCCTTCGGTGTGGACCGGACCGGCTGGACGTGGCCGCCCGCAGGCGCTGGCGAGCACAACGTCGATTCAGAGAAGGTTTCACCCGTCGCGCACACGGACAACTACGCGCTGCTCGCTCCCATGTCGCGGGAGATTGCCCGCCTAAATTACGAGGGCAAGCTGCAGACCGCAGTGGACGCCGCGGGCCAGGCGGAGCAGGAACTGGATTTCGGTCCATGGAAGGCGACGGTGCGCTTCGGCTATCCGCAGCCCGACGGCCGCCCCGCACCCGGCACACCCGACCGCAGCGGCCGTGCCCTGGTTGCGCAGATCGGTCCCGACGAGTTCCTGGTGACCGGCGTGGAGGCGAGCGTCTTCTTCCACACCGAGGGCCACCTGCCCGGCATCCGCTCGCAGATCCTGAGCGCGGAAGAGGGAACGTATGAGAACGGCGTCTGGAAGCCAAGCCGCCTGTGGAACGGCGACCAGACCGATCGCGGCCTGAACTTCCATCGCTCACGCAACGCCGTGGTGCACATCAAGATGGGAACGTTCTGACGCTGCTCTTACCGACGTCGAACACTTCAAGGGCTGAAAGCCAGTGACATGACAGCCTGGGCCGAAGGCCCAGGTACCAGATGGATTACAGACACGAGCGCTATAGGCGCGACACAACGGAGTAACTATGGTCTGAGAGCAAACGCACGATCACTGGCTGTTCGTTACAAATGTTTTTCTAAGTGCATCATCCGCGAGTGTTTGCCAACCCCGGCCCCTGGATCGCAAGGCAGCAAGTACATCGGGAGAGAGGCGTATGGAGACTGGCTCTTTGCGTGGTGCTTTCTGTGGCCCCCGGCCTTTCTTAGGCGTGAGCAATAGTTGCATTGCCTCGGGCAGGTCTTTCAGGCGCATGGCCTTGGCAATGCCACCCTTCTCCCACTCCGGGTTCTCGTGATCGGGCGTACCGTATTTAGAACTCGTCGGCATATTCTTTGTGCTCCTGCTTGCTGGCTTTCCGAAGACTGATTGCGCGAATCCCTGGTCGCGCATGGTGAAGACGAGAGCGTAGAGGAAAGCTTCAATAAAGCCGATCGCCCTGTAACGTATTTCGCCGTAGTCTTCTCGGTCGTCCACCGCAATTGCGGCAGAACTGAAGTCGAAGTCTTCCGCACGTTGCAGCGATACACCATGTTTCCTGATATTTGCTACATCTTTTGCGGTGTCGAGGTTACTTCCACGTTTTTTATTGTATACACAATACACCTAAAATGAGGACTGGCTCCGTGCAACACCAACCCATCCTGCCCTGTCCGAACCGGAGTTCTAATGAACCTTTCCTTTGGTCTTCGCACGTCCGCCCTGCTGCTCGCAGCCGCTGCCACCCTCACTGCCCAGCAGAATCCAAATTCTCCTGGGGCACTGCTGCCTAACGTGCTCTATGGCGCGGCCTACTACAACGAATACATGCCCGCCGACCTGCAGCCCGGCCGTCTTGAGAAAGACGTCGCGCTGATGAAGGAGGCGGGTATCTCCGTTGTGCGCATGGGCGAGAGCACGTGGAGCCTGTGGGAGCCGAAGGACGGCGAGTTCGAATACGCCTGGATGGATCGCATCGTGGACGCCATGGGCAAGGCCGGGATCAGGGTCATCATGGGCACGCCGACTTACTCCATTCCCACGTGGATGGCGAAGGCGCACCCCGAGATGCTGGCGCGGCCGATGGGCGGCGGTGAGACCGGCTACGGCATGCGGCAGAACATGAACACCGACGATCCAAATTACCGCCGCTACGCGGAGCGCCTGATCGTAAAGATGGCCGAGCACTACAAGAACAACCCGGCCGTGATCGGCTGGCAGATCGACAACGAAACCAGCAGCTACGGTGCGACGAACCTGTCGCTGTATCCTGCCTTTGTCGATCGCCTGAAGAAGAAGTTCGGCACGACCGATGCGCTGAACAAGGCATGGTTCCTCAATTACTGGGGACAGGACGTGAACGACTGGGCCGACTTCCCGACGCGCGACCATGCCACCAGCACCAGCTACAAGCTGGAATGGACGCGCTTCGAGCAGGACCGCGTCACCGATTTTCTCGCATGGCAGGCGGGCCTTGTGCGCGCGCACCGCCGGCCCGACCAGTTCGTTACGCAGGACTACGGCTCCATGATGCGGCTCGACGTGAACGAGCCGGAGGTGGCGAAGACGCTCGATGTCGTCGCCAACAACCCGTACCACGGCACGCAGGACCACATGGACGGCAGGTGGCAGGCGCTGCAGGGCGACTTCTCGCGCTCGCTCAAGAAGCAGAATTTTCTCGTGACCGAGACCAACGCGCAGACACTGGGATGGGACTCGTCCATGCAGTTCCCGCCGTATGACGGCCAGCTTCGGCTCGACGTCTACACCGACATTTCCAGCGGTGCCAACATGGTGGAGTACTGGCATTGGCACTCCATCCATGCCGGGCAGGAGACCTACTGGAAGGGCGTGCTGAGCCACGACCTTGAGAAGAACCGCGCCTATGCCGAGGTCTCGCGCATCGCGCATGAACTGCAAAAGGTCGGGCCGGAGATCGTGAACATGAAGGTGCAGAACCAGGTCGCCATCCTGTACAGCGTGGACTCGAACAACGCTCTCACGTTCATGCCCTACGAGCACCTGAGCGGTCCGCCGTGGGAGCCGGGTCACGCCTCCACGAGCTACGGCCACCAGGTGGAGCAACTGCACGGCGCGCTGTACGACGCCAACGTGGGCACCGACTTCGTCTTTCCAACCACAACCGACCTTTCGCAGTACAAGGTGCTGATCGTGCCATCGCTCTACATTGCAGACGATGCCTTGCTGAAACGCATTTCCGACTTTGTGAAGAACGGCGGCCACGTTCTGATGACGTTCAAGAGCGGCTTCGCCAATGAGAACTCCGCCGTGCGCTGGCAGATGGCCCCCGGACCGCTGCGTGAGGCTGCGGGTTTCCACTACCAGGAGTTCTCCAACCTGGAAAAGTCTCTCCCCCTGCGTGATGATCCCTTCCACGCAGGAGACCAGAACAAGGCCAGCAGCTGGGCAGAGTTTCTGATTACCGACACAGCCAAGCCGCTCGCCTTCTACGACCATCCCTTCTTCGGCCGGTGGCCCGCAGTGACCCGCAACCAGTTCGGAAAGGGAACGCTCACGTATGAGGGCACCGCCCTGACCGACACGGCGCAGGCGTCCATCGTGAACGACGTCTTAAAGCTAAGTGGACTTCCGCCGGTGGACGGCAATCTTCCCGTCTCCGTAAAGATCAAGCGCGGCACCAGCCAGAGCGGCAGGCGCATCACGTATTACCTGAACTACTCCTCGGCACCGGTGACCTTCCCTTACGCCGGAGCAGCGGCGAAAGACCTGCTTACAACAAAGCAGCTTGCGCGTGGGCAATCGGTGACGATCGCGCCGTGGGACCTGGTGATCGCGGAAGAGTAAATGAAAACGGTACACTCAGAAGCTTCCACCACGCTCAATGGGTGTACACCATCGCGCGCAGATGCGTACACGTGGCCGCAATCACATCGGCCCTTGTGCACTTTCAGCTTTAGAAGTCGGCCGAGCGCATCCAATTCCCGAGAGGAGAATCATGCAGAAGCGTTTGTTAGGAAAGAGTGGACTTGAGGTTTCGGCGCTGGGGTACGGTTGCATGGGACTCAGTTTTGGCTTCGGTCCTGCCACGGAGAAGAACGAAGCAATCAAAGTGATTCAGGCTGCCTATGACGGCGGCGTTACCTTCTTTGATACCGCTGAAGCGTATGGGCCTTTTGCAAACGAGGAACTCGTTGGCGAGGCACTTTCCGGCGTTCGCGACACAGTAGTGATCGCAACGAAGTTCGGTTTTGAAAACGGAGTGCCGGCTCAGGGTCTGAACAGCAAACCAGAGCATATTCGTGAGGTTGCGGAGGCTTCGCTGAGGCGCCTGAAGGTGGACACAATCGATCTGTTCTACCAGCACCGCGTGGACCCTGATGTTCCGATCGAAGATGTGGCCGGCACGGTGAAAGACCTGATTGGCGAGGGCAAGGTAAAGCATTTCGGAATGAGTGAGGCTGGTGCCGCGACGATCCGGCGGGCGCACGCGGTGCAGCCAGTAGCTGCCCTGCAGAGCGAATATTCCCTTTGGTGGCGTGAGCCGGAGAAAGAGATCCTGCCTACCTTGGAAGAACTCGGCATTGGCTTCGTGCCATTCAGTCCGTTGGGCAAGGGATTTCTCACCGGAGCCATCTCCGAAAAGACGGAGTTTGCTCAGAACGACTTTCGCAACGTCGTTCCGCGCTTCTCCACAGACGCGCGCAAAGCCAATCAGGCGCTCGTGGATGCGCTCGGTAAGATTGCCGAACGCAAAGGCGCGACCAAGGCACAGGTTGCACTAGCGTGGCTGCTTGCGCAGAAGCCATGGATCGTTCCTATCCCCGGCACGACCAAGCTGCACCGCCTGGAAGAGAACCTCGGCGGCGCAACTGTGGAGCTGAGTCCAGAGGACCTGGGAGAAATCGAAGACGCGGTCTCTGCCATTA
>CALMAP010000415.1:5029-5306 GCA_937859825.1 uncultured Terriglobus sp.
GAGCCTGATCAATCGTTGAATTTCTTCGTCTTTAAAGGCTGGGGTGACAGGTGATTTCACCGGTCACCCTCTTATTTTTTCCTGCAGATTGCTGACCTTAACAACTGCGGCTCCCGTGCAAGAAAGTTAGAGACCTGGAGCCCTTCTTTGTGAGACCCTTCTCGGCATCCGGAAATCTGGCTCGGGCGGCGGCGGCAAAGCCGCGCTTGGGCATTCTATGTTGCACGTCAACAGCTTCCCTGCTGCAGGAGTTCCACAATGAAGTGCTCCCGCTTTG
>CALMAP010000416.1:0-1620 GCA_937859825.1 uncultured Terriglobus sp.
CGGCACTGGTGGAAGACAAGGCGACCAGCGACATTACAACGAAGCTGGCGATTGACCCTGACCAGCGCGCTTCGGCGACAGTCCTGGTGCGGCAGGACTGCATCATCTGTGGACTGGGCTCGATTGGCGCGGTCTTTGATGCCTTCCAGGCGCTGAACACGCGTGCCGGGCAGAAGCGCGGTGCTCGCTACGAGGTCATCAGTCATCCGGAGGTTTTTGATGGCGTGCGCGTCCGCAAGGGCCAGACGGTCGCGGTAATCCGCCACACGGCGGCAACGATCCTTTCCTGCGAGCGCGTAATCCTCAATCTGATTCAGAGGATGAGCGGCATCGCCACTCTAACCAGCGAATTCGTGAAAGAAGCAGAAGGCACACAGGCAAAGGTGCTGGACACGCGCAAGACCATCCCGGGCCTGCGCCTGTTGGACAAATATGCAGTGTGCTGTGGCGGTGGCAGCAACCATCGGCAGGATCTTCAGGACGGGATCATGCTGAAGCAAAGCCACCAGTCGCTTGCTGGCGGGATTACGGCTGCCGTGGCACGCGCTGCCGCGGGTCGCAAGCCGTCGCAGAAGATTGAGGTGGAAGTCTCGAGCGTAGAGGAGGCCGACGTCGCCGTGAAGGCAGGCGCGGACGTGTTGCTTTTTCTTCACATGAGACCACGTGAGGTAGCTCTCGCCGTCGATCATGTGCGTGCGGAGTATCCACATGTATTGCTGGAGGTGGCGGAGCACCTGAACCTGGAAAACGTGCGGGAGTACGCGGAAACAGGCGTCGACTTTCTCTCGGTAGGCTCGCTCACGCGCTCCGCGATGGCCGTCGATCTCAGCATGCGCATCACGGCGGACGTGTACTGACCGCGACCATGCTTGATCTGGCACGGGTGGACCGTGATCTGCAAGGTACCCTCTTTGCAGGAAAACTTCATCATTTCACCAGCATCGATTCCACCCAGAACAGGGCGCTTGCAGACGCGCAGCACGGGGCAGACAGCGGGCAGGTCTACCTTGCCGACGAGCAGACCGCAGGACGCGGACGCGGCGGCCGCGCGTGGCACTCCGCACCCGGCGACGGGCTTTATCTCACGGCATTGATGCGCCCGGCAGTGCCTGCGGCTGATGTTCTTCTGATCTCCCTTGCAACAGGACTGGCTGCCCAATCGGCGATTCGCACGATCATGGGTTTGAGCATCGACCTTCGATGGCCTAACGATCTGGTCACACGGGATTCCGATAGCAAAAAGCTTGGCGGCATCCTTACCGAGGCGGCCATCGCGCCGGACGGAACTCTGCGCCATGCTGCAATTGGCATCGGCATCAATCTGAACCAGACTGCGATGCCTGCCGAAATTGCAGGCGTCGCGACATCGCTGCACATGCATACCGGCCAGTTCACAACACGCGAGGCGCTTGCCGTTGCGTTCCTGCGAGAACTTGAAGCGAGCCTGACCGAACTTGAAAGCAATCGAGCAAGTCTGCTTGCGCGGTTTGCGGCCGCAAGCTCTTGGGTCATGGGCAAACCGGTCCAGGTGGCGGAGGGCGACGGCTATACTGGCGTGACGGCTGGACTTACCTCTGCGGGCCTGCTGCAGGTGCGCTGCGACGATGGCCATGTGCGGAT
>CALMAP010000416.1:1630-7708 GCA_937859825.1 uncultured Terriglobus sp.
GTGCGCCATGGCGGCATCCGCGAGCGGTGAGTTCGAATATCTTTTCCCATAGACGACAAGCAGAGAGGAAGCCAATGCTGCTGGCGATCGAAGTAGGAAATACGAATATGGTGCTGGGCCTGTACGAATTGGCCACCACCGAGACACCCGCAACGCTGCTGCATTTCTGGCGGCTTTCTACGCCGCTGGAACAGACTGCGGACGAACTGCGGATCGCCCTGCACGGGCTGTTTGCGCTGGAGCACATTCAGGTCAGCCAGATTACCGGCGTGGCGGTCTCATCAGTCGTGCCCCCGATTGATTCCATGCTGCGCGATGTGGTTGAGGCGCTCTTCGGCGTGCGCGCGTTGTTTGTCGAGCCGGGTGTGAAGACCGGCCTTCCTGTATTCACGGACAATCCAGCCGAAGTCGGTGCGGACCGCATCGTAAACTGCGTCGCTGCCTATGAGCGGTATGGCGGTCCGGCCATCGTCGTGGATCTTGGAACCGCGACGACTTTTGACGCGATCTCCGCAAAGGGTGAGTTCCTCGGGGGAGCCATCGCGCCAGGCCTGGGTATCAGCGCAAATGCGCTATTCGACAAGGCCGCCAAGCTGGCCCGGGTCACGATCCGCAAGCCCGTGAAAGTAATTGGCACCGGAACGGTGGATAACATTCAAATCGGTCTGTACTACGGCTACATCGGCCTGGTCGATGGCATCTGCGAGCGCATGATCGCGGAGCTTGGCCCCAACACCACAGTGATCGCAACGGGCGGCTTCGCCACGCTGCTTGCACCCGATTCGCGCTTTGTGAAGCACGTTGATCCAAACCTGACGCTGGAAGGCGTACGCATGGTGTACGAACGCAACCTGGAACGGATGCGACGCCGTCACGCACGCACAGAAATCGTGGACGCACCGGCAAAATAGATTGGCCGTGACCAACTCCTACGAATACTTCACGGAAATTGAAGAGCGCTTTCAGAGGCGTCGTGGCACGCTTACGATGCTCAGTCCGCTGGACTGGGCATTGATGGAGACCTGGCGCGAAGCCGGTGTGCCTCTTGAAGCGGTGTTGCGCGGCGTGGACGATGCGTTCGACAAGTACGACGCTCGGCTGGCAAGGTCGACGCGCCGGCCCGGGAAAGTGAACGGGCTGGCATGGGCCGCGCAGAGCGTAATGGCTGCGACCGAGGCGCTGAAGGATGCAGCCATTGGCCTCGCACCCGCAAAACCGGACCAGGAAAGCGGCTTTGAAGCTGCGCTTGTGCGTGAGTATCTGCTCCGCAACGCGAACGCGCTGCATAGGTCCCGTGTACCGGAACCGGCAGACACCGTGGTACGGCAAACGTCTGAAAAGTTACACGCGCTCGCCCACGAGACAGTCCTTACCTCCACTGAGGAACTGGAGCGCATGCTAGTCGTTCTGGAAGAGCGTTTGTACGCCGTACTTACGCTGGTCACATCGGAGCAGCAGATGAGCGAGTGGCGTGAGCAGGCAGGCCGTGGTCTCGTCGGCAATCGCGGAATGTCTGCCGTACAGGTGAGGCAGGTTACGCAGCAGTTTCTAAACCGCCGCATTCTTGAGGCGCACGGACTGCCTCGGTTGAGTCTGTTCTACATGGAGCACCACTGATGCCGCTGGACATCGTTTCAGCACAGGAAGAGGAGCGAACACGCACCTATCAGGTGAAGTCCCCAATGTATGGAGGCATGTTTTCAGCCAGACCTGAGTTCCCCTCCATAGCAGATTCTGAACGAGAGTTGCCGTTCGTTCTTGAAGGAGAACTCGTTCGCGTTGAAGACAGGAACGAGACGCCTCTCATACCTGAGAGGATTAGGGTACTTCAGCCCTCTCCGTTCCGCGTTGTGCCGCAGTGCCGTCACTTCGGCGCATGCGGTGGATGTCATTACCAGCACATGGCACAGCCGGAGCAGGTGCGAACCAAGTCTGACCTATTGAAGGCCATGCTCCTTGCACGGAACATCGTTCTGCCAGTCACAGGCATTCGCACGCACGCGGCCAAGCCTTGGCAGTACCGGAACCGGGCAAGGCTGCGGCTGCAGGACAGACAGGCAGGGTACAACAAGCGAAAGAGTAACGACTTTCTCCCTATCCGTGAGTGCCCCATCCTTTCTCCCCTTCTGTGGAGAACCGTAGAAGTCCTGCAAAAGCTGCAGGCGCTCTGGCCCGCAAAGTCCAGCGAGGTTGAGTTGTTCGCCAATGGAACAGATGAAGGGATGCAGCTCTCTCTTCACCTTGATGCTAATTTGAACAGCATCGATCGTTCGGCTCCTGCGCAGTTTCGCCGGATGTGCGACGCCATGCAGGTCGAGGTGCCGCAATTTCTGGGTGCAGGACTGCTGGCGCAGGCCGCGCCCGATGCTCAACTCTCTCGTCGCGTTCAGGAGCGCCAGCGGGTCGAGGTGGCTCGCTGGAGATCACCAGGTTTGGAGTACCGTGTTGGCGAGCACGCCTATACGGTCTCGCGCAACGCATTTTTTCAGGTGAACCGCTTTCTCACCGAAACAATGATCGAGCTCGTTGTAGGCAGCCGGACCGGTACGCTTGCACTCGATCTGTTTGCCGGGGCCGGGCTCTTTTCCGTCGCTCTCACACAGAGCTTTGCGCAGGTAGTCGCCGTTGAAATTGGGCAGCCTGCGGCAGAGGACCTGCGAAAGGCGCTGTTTGCGTGTGGCCCTCAGTATCGCGCAGAGCAAAAGACGTCGTTCACATTTCTTCGCGAATGGAACCGGCAACCTCATACCGCACCTGACCTCATCGTGATGGACCCGCCTCGGGCCGGGCTGGGACGAGAGGTCGTCCAGGAACTCCTCAAGATCGGTGCGACGGAACTGGCCTATGTTTCATGCGACCCCACGACGTTCGTCCGCGATTGTGCCGCGCTGGTAGAATCCCGCTACACCCTGGAAGAAGTACACCTGCTTGATCTGTTTCCTCAGACTTTTCATTTGGAAACGATCGCCCTGTTCCGGCGACGCTAGCTGCCCACCCCGCCCGCTTTTCCCGCGTCTCTCCCGTGCGTTTCCGCAACGCGCCCATGCTGGCCGCTTCAGCCTGCTTCGCTTCCGGAATTGTGATCGCCCACTCCAACTGGCGGCCTGCGGCAACACTCTCGATTGCATGCATTGCACTGCTGGCTCTTTCTGCGCTTGCGGTTTTGCGTGCTCCACGCCTTGCACTCGGGTGCACTCTGCTCACCTGGATCGTCCTCGGCTGGACTTGCGGCGCGCTTCGTCCGCATGCTGTGCCTTCGAGTGCGTTGCAACCGTATGAGGATGGTCTGCGCCGGTCGGTGCTTGGCACGATTGTCCGCGTGGAGCAATTACCCGGTAGAACAAAGGAGATAGAAGGCGACGAAGACCCCCTCTATCCAGGAGAGCAGTCTCGGGCGGCAGCACAAAGCCGTCCTGAAGATGTGCGTTCGATAGACCTCGCAATTGACAGCATCGAGGAGGTGACGCCAGAGGTAAGCCGCATGGTTCCAGAGCATGGAACGGTGCGGCTCACCCTGTATGCTCCTGCGAGCACAGCGTTGGCTTTGCCGTGTGGAGCCGTTGCAAGCATCGCGACCCGGCTGCACGCGCCCCAGCAGTATCGCGATCCGGGCGTGTGGGAACGCGACCAGTATCTGGCGGACTCGGGAGTCATCGCCGTCGGAAGCGCCCGTTTGCAGGACGTTACGCTTGCCGGTCCTGTACACAGTAGCTTTGCCTGCCGCATCGCTGCAACGCGGACCTGGGCAGCACATCGCCTCGCCTTGTTCGCTGATTGGCAGAGCAAGAGCAAACTGCCCGCGAGTGTTCGCTGGTCGGCAGACGATGTGGCATTGCTGGATGCGATGCTCTTTGGCGACCGCACCTCTTTGGAACAAAATCTGCGGGTGCAGTTTGAACGGACCGGCACGTTCCACCTGTTTGTGGTCGCGGGAATGCACATCGCGTTTCTCGCTGCGGTAGTCTACTGGGCCGCTCGAAAGTGCAGGGCACCCGACGTGGCCGCCACCATAGCATCCCTCGCATTGACGACTGCCTATGCCATAGGCACCGGATTTCGCGAGCCGGTGCAGCGCGCCCTGCTGATGACGGCGGCTTACATGCTGGCCCGCTTGCTGAGCCGCGAACGCAACGTCATGAACGCTGCCGGTGTTGCCGCATTGACGATGCTGGTTGCGAAGCCGCAAAGCTGCTTCGACGCGAGCTTCCAGATGACGGTGCTGGTCGCACTCGCGATCGGCGGTGTGGCACTCCCGCTGCTCGACCGCTCCATTGCACCCTATCTGCGAGCTTGCAAGCACATACGCATCCTGCGGCTTGATCAGCATGCTCCTCCTGCAATCGCGGAATTCCGGCTCTCGCTCCGCACCGCGGGCCGAGCGACGGCCGGCGTCCTCGGGGAGTGGGCCGTGCCGCTGCCAGCCTTGTTTACCTCAGCCTGGTTGCACCTGATACAGATCATCCTGCTTGCACTCGTGGTCGAGATCGTCATGGCGCTGCCAATGGCCGTGTGGTTTCACCGTGTGACACCACTGGCATTGCCCGCCAATCTGCTGGTGCTGCCGCTGCTTCCCGCCGTGATGTGCTTTGCCCTTGCGACCTTCGCACTGGCGCTCGTCTTCACATGGCTTGCTATCGCTCCAGCCGTTCTTACGGCCGGGGCGCTTCACATGCTGACGTGGATCGTTCGCGTAATCGGTCATGTGCCGTTTGCCGACTGGCGCATACCGACACCGCATGCGTGGGTGATCGCAACTACGGCACTGACCTTCTGTTTGAGCGGTGCACTGCTCCGGCTGGGCAGCAGGCGTGGGGGCTGGTTGGGAGTGGTCCTTCTTCCGCTGATCCTGGTTGTGCTGCTCGCGCCCTATCCTGCAGAGATCCACAAGGAACTGCTTGAGGTAACCGCAATCGATGTAGGCCAGGGCGACTCTCTGCTGGTCGCGGGCCCGGATGGAACCGCCATGCTTGTCGATGCAGGTGGACAGGCCGGGCCAGAGGAGTCTGGGCTACAGAGCAGGTTCAACATAGGCGACGAGGTTGTCTCATCGTATCTGTGGAGCCGAGGCATTCGCAGACTGGATGTTCTTGTTTTGACGCACGCACATATGGACCACATTGGAGGCATGGATGCGGTGCTCCGCAACTTCCGTCCACATGAATTGTGGTTGTCCGTAGAACCGAACTCGCAAGTGCTGCACAATCTGCTCAGAGATGCCAGGTCCATGGGCGTAACGGTGCGTCACCTTCACGCAGGTGACGCGGTGCGATGGGCCGGTACGGATGTGCGTGTCTTGAGTCCCGCGCCAGATTACCGTCCGCAAGGAACGCCGGGGAATGACGACTCGCTCGTTCTTCGTTTTAGCTACGGAGCGGCTTCAGCGGTACTCGAAGGCGACGCGGAACACCCGAGCGAACAACACATGCTGCGCGATGGCATTGCCTCTCCCGCAACGCTGCTGGAAGTGGGACATCACGGCAGCGAAACCTCAACCGGTGAGGCGTTTCTGCAAAGCATTCATCCGCGTATGGCAGTCGTTTCATGCGGGCGTGGCAACCGTTTCGGTCATCCACGCTGGAATGTGCTGCACAGGCTGCAGGATGCATCGGTTGCGACGTTTCGCACTGACACAATGGGTGCGACCCAGTTTCTGCTTAGCCGTGAGGGTGGAATCGAAGCACACGTCTTCACATCCAATCAGAAGTAGTGCCTGCTTCTCATATTGCGCATCATGCTGCTCATCTTGGAGGTGTGACATGCAGGAGGAAAGATCTTGTAATGGACAGCTTACAAATGCTCATCAGGAGACTGCCGTAAACAGTCGCATTGAGCAGGAGGAAGAGCGTAAGCTCATCCGCCGCCTGCAGATGATGATGAACATGGTGATGCAAGTCATTGCGCAGGACGCGTCACTCACCGTGGACGAGGCATCGCGCATGATCGCGGACAGTCGCGAAGCAGCGCTGGCCATGTTTCCCGGCAAAGAGCTTGCGTATGACCTGATCTGGAAACCGCGCTTTCAACGCTTGATGGTCGAGCGTTTCCGGCTGCAGTGACGCAATATTCTGCACAACGGAG
>CALMAP010000416.1:7718-11865 GCA_937859825.1 uncultured Terriglobus sp.
GGGTGTTGGGTTTCGGGCTGCAGTTTCGAATTATTGTTCAAATCTGTTATGGCCACGCGTAAGGTTGGCCTTTCCGTTTGTGCAGGAACCTCTACTTGTTTGCCGCGAGCCATGCTGTAAGTGAAGGCTGCTGCTGATCGTGCAGCCGCACACACGCATCAATCTGGTTGATCGCGTTCTGCAGCGCGCGCTCTGAGGCCGGCACCTTGTGCGCCGCGTAGAACTGCTGCACATCCTGCTTGTCTGCCGCGGAACAGAACGCACCGCTCGATCCCACGACCGAACCACCGCTCGCTGTTGTGAACTGCGCCTTGACCTTGTCCCAGTTCGTTTTGGTGTAGCTCCATGCCAGCGGACGTGTCTGGTGCCGCTGCATTTCAATGAGAATTAAAACGAAGCTGTCCTGATTTTTCACCTTGCCGCTGACCGCGTAGTCGAGTGTGCGGTTCACCAGCGCGGGGTCGTTGAAGAGAGCCAATGCTACCAGGGCATCACTTTTCTGCTGCGGATCGTTACTGGTTTCATAGAACTGCTGCACTTTGTCATAAAGTGCCGCATCACCGAAGCCTGCTGCAATGCGCAGCGAAGCCTCGGCCAGCAGCGGGTCGGTGCCGCGATCGTGGTCCAGAAAGCGTTTTGCCGTCGCTGTAGCTTCAGCGATCACAGCGGGGTCGCCGGCGGTGCCAAGCAAACCAAATAGCGTTGCCCTGCGTGCAGCGATTGCATCGCTCTCGCCCTTCTTCGCATCGCCAAGTGTCTGGTATACCGGGCTAAATTGCCGCACGGCCCAGGCGTTCATCTGCTTGCGCTGGGCGTCGTCCGCAACGCGCTCGCGTATCGTACCGACGGCGGAAAGGGCTTGACTCAGCACATCCGCATTCGTGTCGCCGCGCAATGCTTCCACCAGGGAAAGATAGTCAGCCACCGTGCCCTGTCCAGCACGTGTCAGTGCCCAGCGATCGCTCACCAGGCCGATCCGCTCCGGTGCATTCAGCTTCGCTTCAGCAGTGGTGATAATCGTGTGCAACGTCGCAGGATCGTAGTTGCTGCGATAGTAGCCACGGTCGTCCGCGTTCAGGTACGTACCGGCCGCTGGCGTCGGCACAGTCCTGTGTTCCGCATCAAGCAACTGGCAGGTTCCACCCTTCGCGCACACTGGCACAGTCCAGACCTGGGCCGTACTCTGCCCGTTGGGAGAAAGATAGAACCGCGACTGTTCCACCGTAGTTACACCATTTGCTGGAGCGCTGAAAGTCAGCAGAGGAACACCTTGCTGCGCCACGAAGCTTTCCATGATCCTGTCGACCGGCTTGCCGCTGTTCGCGGTCTGCGCCCCCCAGAAGTCCTCCGCGGTTGCGTTGCCGAACTGATGGGCAGCCAGGTAGTTGTGCACACCCTTGCGGAAGACTTCCGCTCCAACGTAGTGCTCGACCATGCTGAGTACCGCGCCTGCCTTGCCGTAGCTTAAGCCGTCGAACTGCTCATTGATCTGGTCGGGCGTGTCGGCACGCGAACGAATGGAGCGTGTCTTCGCAGCGGCATCGAAGTTCATGGTGTTGCTCAGTACGTCCGCCTCGTCTTCGTCCAGTCCCCATGTGGGCTGCCACTCGCGAACCGCCTTCGACTCCATCCACGTGGCGAAGCCTTCATTTAGCCACAGGTTGTCCCACCACTGCATGGTGACGAGGTCGCCAAACCACTGGTGCGCCATCTCATGCGCGACGACGACCGCAACCCGCTTCTTTGCGGGCAGCGTAGCAGTCTTCTCGTCGATCAGGAAGTCGCTCTCACGATAGGTGATGCATCCGAAATTCTCCATCGCACCGGCTTCGAAGTCGGGAATGCCGATCATGTCCAGCTTCGGCATGGGGTACTTGACGCCGAAGTAAGTGTTGTAAAAATGCAGAAAGTGTTCCGCCGATTGCAGCGCCAGTTTCGTGAGCGGCAGCTTGTCGGGCGTGGAGCAGGCACCGATGGGAATGCCGTCGGCCGAGCCGTGGCTGCAGACAAAGTCGCCAACCTGGAAGGCCACGAGGTAGGTTGACATCTTGGGCGTTCGCGCAAAGGTGAGCGTGTGCTTGCCCGGGCCTGCGGGCTTGTCACTGATCTGGTTTGTGTTTGCGATGACGGTATCAGCGGCATCGACCGTGAGCGATACATCAAAGGTCGCCTTCATCGCCGGCTCATCAAAGCTCGGAAAGGCGCGGCGCGCGTCCGTGGATTCGAACTGCGTTACTGCATAGTTGCGCTTTGCCGTTTTGGACAGATAGAAGCCGCGCAGCTTGTCATTCAGAATGCCCGTGTACTCAATGGCGAGCGTGCTCTTTCCTGCAGGCAGCGGCTGGGGAAAAGTAAAAGTTGCCTGCTCCTTCGCGGTGTCATAGCTGATGGCCGCCGTCTGCGAGCCTGCCTTCACACTGTCGATCTTGATCTCGATCGAATTGAGCGTGACGGTGTTGCTGGGCTCTGCCAGCGTGACGTCGATGGTCTCGGAACCGGTAAAGGTTGCCGCCTTCAGATCTGGTGAAAGGTGCAGCGCGTAATGTTGCGGCACAACTGTGGTGGGCAGTCTTTGCGCACAAAGGTGTGTCGCGGAAAGAGCAAGAACAGAGAGCAGAAGGCGGAAACGCATACCTCAAGTGTATGCGTTTCCCGAGTTTTACCTTACGCCTTGGAGGCCGCGCGTTCGCTGTGACCGGTCAACTCACCGGCACGCGCTTCGGCGTAGGCAGCGGCACCGATCAGAGCACATCGTTCCTCGAGAATGACGCGCACCGGTACGCGATGCAGCAGTGGCGAGAGACGGCCTTTATCGAGGAAAGCCGCGCGGAAAACACCACTTTGCAGCGTCTTGAGAATCTTCGGCGGGATTCCCCCACCCAGATACACACCGCCGAAGGCAAGTAGCTTCAACGCCATGTTGCCGCACTCCGCGCCGTAGGCAGAGGCAAACATCTCAAGCGTGCGTACAGTCAGCTCGCTGGAACCGTCTTCGCCCGTGGTGCCGATGACGAAGTTAGGGTCCTCTGTTTCCATGCGTTCCCTCAGCCAGGCTGGTTCTTCCAGCTTCTTCACGTCGCGCAGAAACTCGTAGATATTCTTGAGACCGATACCACTCACCACACGCTCCCATGAGACGCGTCCATTCAGCTTGCCTTGTAGAAACTGCAGCAGCTCGATCTCGTTCTGGTTGCGGGGTGCGAAGTCGGCATGACCGCCTTCGGAAGGAAGGGGTATGTGGTAATGCGCGGCGGCATTCCAGACCAGCAGGGCCTCACCCAGTCCCGTGCCGGCCGACACCAGCGCACGATGACCCAGCGTCGACTTATCGCCTGCCTCCAGTTCGAAGATCTGGTCGGAACCGAGTTCCGCGATCCCGTAACCGTTTGCTTCCAGATCGTTGATCAAAAAGATATGTTCAATGCTGAGGATTTTTGAGAGTTCGCGCGCATCCAGTTCCCAGGGCAGATTCGTCAGCTTCAGCCGTCCGTCTTTCACCGGCCCGGGACAGCCAAAACACGCGGCGACTACCTCGTGCTCGACCTTCTCACCCGTGTCATCGACAGAAAGAAACGCTTCGACGACATCCTGCAGCGTAGCGAATTCTGCGGCAGGGTACTTACGGCTGCGAACGATGTTTAGCCGACCGGCTTGAAAGTGATACAGCGCAAGATCTACCTTGGTGCCCCCTACATCGCCTGCAAGGATCATCGGGTGAGCTCCAGCGTTCCCGTCTCGGCGTCGCCGTGCATGCCGACTTTCGGCAGCCGCCGTGCGGCTTCCGCATCCAGCAGCATGTGCAGATTCCCGCTTTCAGGACGGATCAGTTGGGACGGCAGTCTCTCTGGATCGTAGTCGCCCAGCAGGACTTCGTGGAGCCGATCCGCCTTTGCAGCACCTTCGATTAAAAAAACGACTCGCTTGCCTTGATTGATCACGGGCCAGGTCAGCGTGATACGCCACGTGTCCTTCTGCGAAACATGGTTGGCGACTACCAGCCGACCCATTTCGTTCAGGGCGTCAGTGTTCGGGAAGAGCGAAGCCGTATGGCCATCGTCGCCCATACCGAGCAAGACCAGATCGAACGATGGTGCCTGTGCGCCCTCCAGCTTGAAGCTGTTGCGCAGGTAGCTCTCGTATTTGGACG
>CALMAP010000416.1:11875-12129 GCA_937859825.1 uncultured Terriglobus sp.
TTCGCTGCGGGTAACGGCACTTTGCTCAGGAGTTGTTCCTTCGTCATCCGGTAGTTCGAGTCGGCATCATCCGGTCCAACACACCGCTCATCCACCCAATAAAGTTCCAGTTTGTCCCAGGGAACCGCCTTCAGGAATGGCTGCGACTCGTCCGCAAGCAGCGAAAACATGCGCTTGGGAGTACTGCCGCCGGAGATCGCAACGCGCGCGACACCGCGCCCTGCCGCAGCGTCGGTAACGTATTTGGTAAAGAC
>CALMAP010000416.1:12139-13717 GCA_937859825.1 uncultured Terriglobus sp.
AACTTGGCTTGTTTTGGCCTTGCTATTGTTATCAAATTGGTTTAGACCAAGTTATTGCAAACCGCCTGCGCAATATTGCCCTCTGGCGTTTTCGCTCTAGGTCCGAGTTAGCTAACCCGCCAGGTACGACCGTCCCGGGCAAGCAGTTCATTGCCTTCTTCCGGCCCCCACGTTCCAGCAGCGTAGTTCGGAAAGTCTTTCTTCTGCTGCTTCCACGCCTCCAGAATTGGAGTCATCAGTGCCCAGGTGGTTTCCACACCTTCGCGCTCGGCAAAGAGTGTACCGTCACCCAACATGGCATCAAGCAAGAGGCGCTCATAACCGTTTGCGGAGGATTTACCAAACTTGTCGGCGTAGGAAAAGTTCATTTCGACCTGCCCCACGTTCGTGGTCGGTCCTGGAATCTTCGCACCGAACTTCAGCTTGATACCGTCGTCTGGCTGAATGCGCAACGTGAGTACATTCGGTTCCGCGCCCTGGCCAGTACCCTTGAACAGATGCAGCGGTGGCTGCTTGAAGGTGATAACGACTTCTGTCACGCGACGCTCAAGGCGCTTGGCCGCGCGAATGTAGAACGGTACACCAGCCCAGCGCCAATTCTCGATCTCGAGCTTCATGGCAGCGTACGTTTCGGTCTGCGACTCTGCGCTAACGCGGTCTTCTTCACGGTAGCCTTTGACCGGTTCCCCATCCACGGTGCCAGGGCCGTACTGGCCTCGTGCCGTGTCCTCGACAGGAATGGGATTGATTGCCTTCCAGACCTTCAGCTTTTCCACGCGGATCGGTGTGGACTCGAGCGTGTCCGGTACTTCCATGGCAACGAAGGAGAGCACCTCCATCACGTGATTCTGCAACACATCACGCAGCGCACCTGCAGCCTCATAAAAGGGCCCGCGGCCTTCAATACCAATCGACTCCGCCGCCGTAATCTGCACATTGTCGATGTAGTTGCGGTTCCACAAAGGCTCAAAGATGCCATTGCCGAAACGGAAGACAAGGATGTTCTGAACGGTCTCTTTACCCAGGTAGTGGTCAATGCGGAAGATCTGATCTTCACTCAGAACGGCGTTGATCTCGGTGTTCAGCTTCTTTGCACTCTCGAGATCGGTCCCGAAGGGCTTCTCGATGATAAAGCGAACCCAGTTCTTCCCGTCTTCACCCTTGGTCATCCCATGCTTGCCGAGGCGCTGCGTTATATCTGCAAAGTACTCAGGCGCTACTGCGAGGTAAAAGAGCCGATTGCCCTTGGTGCCGAACTTGCCGTCGAGATCGGCAAGGAACTTCTTCAGACCCTCAAACCCTTCATCGTTATCGAACTCGGTCGCGAAATACTGGATTCGATCGATGAACTTACCAAGTTTCTCTTCCTTCTCATCGACGCCGCCGCCCTTGACGATGCCGTCGCGCATATCCGGTGCGAAGGTCTTGGACAAATCACGGCGTGCGACGCCGACCACGGCGAAGTCCTTAGGCAACAGGTTCTGCTGGTCGAGATGATAGAGAGCGGGTAGCAATTTACGCTTCGTCAGATCGCCCGAAGCGCCGAAGATGACCACAATGCATGGGTCGGGTGTCTTC
>CALMAP010000417.1:0-6233 GCA_937859825.1 uncultured Terriglobus sp.
GTGCGGCGCTGGTCGTCCGTCAGGTCGGAACGGCTGCCAAGAGACAGCAATTGCGTGTAGAGCTCGGTGTCGTTGGTGCTGTTGTAGAGCAGCCACGCATTTTGTATGTCGACCGAGACAGGTGGTTGGGCGTGCTGCAAGGCATAGCTCCGCTTGACACGTTCCACATGAGCTTGTGCGAGCCGCTTCTGCCCGAGAGCGGCGTAGATTCCCGCGGCTACCTGCAGGTAATCCGCATTGTTTTCAAGCTGCGCTCGAACGGTCGGCGGTATCTGCTGAATCTGAGCGCCGGCTTCCTGATCGCGCCCAAGCGCGTGCATGGCACTCAACAGGCCACGCTGTGCATCCATGCGGTCTGGATGCTCGTGCAGAACGTTCTGGTAGATCGGGATTGCCTGCGCTGCTTCGTTCCTCTGCAGATACAAACCTGCGAGTTGCGTCTGCACTGCGGGAGAAACAACCTGCCCGCTGCTTCTGCGCGCCGCGACGGCACGGTCGAGCAAGCTCTGCGCCAGATCGAGCTTTCCATTCGCTTGATACACGGCGGCAACGACACTCAAAAATCCGGGGTCGCGCAATGCCTGATCGTAGACCGCGGGCGGCATGCTCTCGATTGACTGCAGGCCTGCGGTATCGTTCTGCATCGCATGTTCGGCATTGATCAGGCCCTGCCATGCAAGCACGTTCTTTGCGTCTTCTGCCAGCACCTGACGGTATAGTCCTGCGGCCTGGTCGTTGCGATTGGCCCGAAGCAGCAGGTCGGCATACTGTAGCCGGGTCTCCGCTTTCATGCCGCTGCCGTTTGCGGGAAACGGCAGGTCCAGCGCGGAACGCAGGACGCGTTGTGCTTCCTGCTCACGCCCCACGTCGGAGTAAGCCGAAGCCAAAGTGCGCAGATATTCAGGATCGCGTAAGAGCTGTGCGCGAATGGCTGCGGGAAAGGCACGTTCCGTCTCAAGCGCGGCAGCAGGATCCCCAGATTCATAATCCGCTACAAACAGTCCCCGATAGCCTTGCAGAACAGGAGCGGCCTCGATCGTCTGCCGCATGACCAGCACAGCAGCTTTGGCCTGACCGGCTTTCAGCAGCGTGCCGCCAAGCCCCAGCAGTGCCTCTGGGCTGCCCTGTCGCATGCGCAATGCTTCACGGTACTTCTGCTCGGCCAGTGTGAGATCGTTCTGGCTCAGGGCAGCTCCGCCCTCATCCAGCACGTAGAAGAAGCGCGAGGACTCAAGGTTGCGATCGAGAGCGGCATCGTGAAAGCCTTCCGCTTTGGCTTGCTCCAGGTAAGAAATCGCACCACTGAAGTTCTGCTGGTTCATGCGCACATAGCCTAGGCCCGCAAGGGCGCGCGCATTCTTTGGCTCACGTGCGAGGATCCCTTGGAAACGCGTTTGCGCATCTTCAAAGCGCTTCGCGTTCAGCGCCGTATAGGCAAGCTGAAGCGGCGACGGAGCTGAGGCCACCGAAGGATACGGCCCTCCGGACTTGCGTGTGTCCCATTCGGCAGAAAGGCGCAACGCATCTTTTGCCTCCGCGTTGTCAGGATGGCGCTGCAGGTAGCGCCTGCCCTCTGCCCGCGTGCGGGGATCGTAAGTGAGAATGCGCCCGAGCGCGACCTGGTAGCGGGCGTCCAGCGGATACTTCTCAGCAAGAGCCCGCAGGCCCGCGGTTGCGTGCTGCTTACCGTCTGCGGTGGCAGCTGCGGTTTCGTAGTACGCGAGTGCCCAGTCTCCGGACGGTGGTTGCTGCCCGAAGGTCTGGCGGTAGATCGTCATCGCCTCGGCATAATTTCCCTGCCCGGCCAGCTTGCCGGCACGCTGCAACTGGGCGTTCTGGCTGTTTTGCGAGGTCGTCTGCTCGGCCTTTGTGATTCCTGGATCGTTCGGGTTAATGGAGCGCAGCCGCTGAAGGTAGGTATTGGCCAGGGTATCGTTGCCTGCCAGTTTTGCGGCACGGGCCAGGCCACCGAGGGCCTCGGTGTTGTTCGGTTCCGCCAGCAGCACCTGTTGCCAGGTCTGCGCGGCCATGTCCATACGGCCCCGCGATTCGAGAGTGTGCGCCTTGTCCAGCAGCGTCTTCGTTGCGGAACTTGCGGCTTGCGCACCGCAAATGTGCACCGCACTCACACTGAGCGCAACTCCCAGCAAAAGGGCTGGACTCTGCCACACGTATCGATTCATGCCGCTGTTTCCTGAAGAACCTGGGTTCTGGAATTTGTTTGTTTCCGTTGTGTCTGGGTGGGAGACAAGGCAATTTTACCGTTGCGCACGCGCGTAGTTTCAACCGCGCCGCGTGAGTTCCAGCGCAACGGCACAGCCGGGCAGGAAGCCACAGACGAAGCCATCACCACCGCACCTTCAGACGTCCATCCCGATCAAAACGGAACCTCTGCTCGCTCCAACCTGTAGCGAACAGAGCCAGGTTCTGGTCGTAATACTCCCCGTTGCGGCCGTACAGCCCTGTTGTCGCATCGGCGCTTGCCTGCAGACGGGTCATCTGCGCTCTGGCCGCTGCAAGCTTGCCGAGCGCGACGAGGTACGGATAAACCGCCGCCGAGAATCCGACGGGACTTGCGGGGTCCAGCACTTTACCGCCTGCCTCCACCCGAAGCGGAGGCACCGTGTTCGCGGCAAGGTATCCAGCCATTCCGCTCGTGCTCTTCAGGGCCGCTGAAACACCGGATGTCGCCCGGTCAGCCATGCCCAGCCACAGGTAAACACGGATGGCATCGTAGCTGCCCACCGGCTGTACCGCCGCTTTGTTGTCCGTATTGGTTCCCAGAGGAACGGTCGGCTTAATCGTGGACCCAACCGCAAGCCAGTCTGACACAAAGCCGCTAGGCGAACTTTTCTGTAGCAGGTGCGGCCATGAGCTTTGGACTGCACGCCACGGCTCCTGAGATGACTCCAGCTTCAGCCTGGCCACCAGTTGCGGCGGCGTATAACTTGCGTTCAGAAGATAGGTCCCGTCAGGCAGTTTGAAGCCCGTTGGCCCCGGCAGCAGAACAGTGCCCACACCTGGGATCGCCATGATTTCGCTGTGGCCGATCTGTAATGCGACTGTCTGCCCCAGCTTCAGGAGGCGTGTGTCCCGCCAGAGCCTGCCTGCCTCGAGGCAGTCGTAGGCAAGCCATAGGTCTGCATCGGCTGCTGAGTTCGTGTCGAGTTGCTTCCACTCGCCTGAGTTGTTCTTCCCCCACTTCCATGCAGGCAGGTGTGCAGTCAGGTCTCCGCTCGCCAGGTTGTCCTCGGTCCATCGCAACAGCTTGTCGAAAGACTTGCGGTCGTTCGCGACCAGCGCGAAAAACATGGCATAGGCCTGGCCTTCGCTGGTGGTGATGTCTCCCGCGCTGCGGTCGATGATACGGCCTGAGCTGTCCAGAAACTTCGTGGAGTAGCTTTGCCACAGCGGCCACGCCCGCTGCGCCATGCACCTTGGCCCGCACACGGCAACCAAAAGCGCGACAGCACACGCGCACCGGCCCCGTTGCAGCCAACCACGGTTCCCCACGGCTAGCTCTCTCCTTGCAGGCGCAACCGCGCTCTGCGCCGCAGCCATACACGGAACAACGCCGCGAGCAGCAGGCAGGCGACAAATACCAGGATCACCAGCAGCCAGAGATGGTGCGAGAAGTAGAGCTGCATCTGCACCCAAAAGCCAAGCGAACCAACTTCATAACTGTCGCTGCCGATGCGATAGGACGTGAACTGATTGTCGCGTAGAACGCTTACGGACTGTCCGATGTCCGACGACTGCGCTACGCGCAGGAAGGTCGTGAGAAACGCAGGCGCTACCATGCTGTCACGCAATGCGATTAGGACGACAGACCTGCTTCTGCCCGCAGGCCAGGAGAGCCCCTCGATCAGTGCATCAGGAAACCCGCCGGAGGTCTCAAGCTGTCCCGATTGCACCCGGTCTGACGACTGGACCTTCCACCAGGCGTGCTGCAAGGAAGCAAAGAAGCCGCGCGTATCCTCTACGAATAAGTGGCCGGAACGCACCTGAACAGGCAGGCGCGGGTTCAGTGTTTCCATGGCAGGCTGATCGGAGACTGTGCCGAGAACGATATAGTCACGGTTGCCCTCATAATTCAGACCGTCAGGACCGGTAACAGCCACATTCACTACCGGATAGCCTGTCTGCGCACCGAAGTGCCCCATCAACGTCAGGTAGGTTTCGATCTCTTCTGGCGTCGGATTGACGGGCAGAACGACCGTGGTTTCCGAGAGATCTTTCATGCGGGTAAAAGGAAAACCCGCGTTACTAAAGAGTTCAAGATCAGGAAGCTGCGCAAGGTGCGGAATGCCACGCACATCCAGATAGCTGTCTTTCAGGATCGCTCCCTGCAGGTTCAACGGAGCAGTGTCTTCACACTTGTTCTTCTTCGCGATCTGAAACGCGAACTTCAACATCATGGTATTGGAGAACGGCCGCATGTCTGAGCGAGGAACCGGCACCTCAGTCTGCAGCCGGGCCGACGCACTGTTGGTATGCGGCATGGGCGTGGAACTGACGTAAGCCCCGTTCATGTACACCTGCAGCGTGCTTTCGTTAGCAAGAGGCGCGGGGTTGTATCGATACTCCAGGTGGAACGGGATGGCCGCGCGTTCTCCGTAGTAAAGGTCCGGTGGGACCCTCGTATAAATGCCAATAGGAACAGAACTGTCCCCCTGCAGATCGCCGGTGTTGGAGGTCTGGCCGATGGTGACAGGGACCTTCACGTCAGTAGGAAGCCAACGCGGAGCATCGTCCGGCTCGCTTTTAATGACAGGCTTAATGGAAACAGCCACCTGGCTACCTTGCCAGAGATCGCGTTGCAGCGCGAGTGCCCTTGCCGCGGTGACAAGGTCGTCGGCGGAATCGCCGCTGAGTATCAACACCTTGCCAAACGGGTCGGAGGGGTTCGTCCGCATCGCAATCGACGGTCCCGCGGCACTGTGAACACCCAGCGAAGCTGGAAGTGCCGAGGCGCTGTCAGCCAGAAGGACCACGTTACCCTTCGGAATCGTTCCGACCGAGACAGGAAAACGCACGGACCGGAAATCGGAAGGCAGCAGGCCGAACCAGGAGGAGACAATGCCAGCAGCCTGCAATGCTTTGAGTGACGGCTGGTGCGCAAAGACGATGGGAATAACTGGGTGCAGATTGACGGCTGGATCGTAAAACGGCAGCGGCAGCAGGTTCAGGTCATCGTGAAGCGGTAGTAGTTGGCCCTGCAGTTCGATGGAGCTGTCCGAATCGACCTGCGACCAGAGTGTGGAATGCGAAGGGTCTTCGCACTCCATTGTGTAATGGCCCACAAACTCAAAGGTGATCTGGTTGTCGTGCACCAGCATCTCCGACGGCATTTCGAGGGTTGCCTCTAGCAAAGCATTGTGCTCACCCGCTCGCTTTACGGTCAGCTGCTTTGATTCCGCTACCTTCTGTTCCGGTGTCAAATCTGCCGGGACACCTGAGAATGCAGGCGGTGTAATGACCGGCAGCGTCGCGAACAGCGTTCCATTGATGCTCACCTTCAGATGGGACAGCGCGGGCAGCAGACCCGGAGAGAAGTGGTATCGAAGCCGCATTCTTGCGGACTTCACCACCTGGGTCTGCGGGATGGAAAAATACACGGAGTGGTAGGAGTCCACGCCACGCAGCACGATCGTGTCCGCGACACCGACTTCACCGAGCTTGAAGATGTTGTCAAACTGCCCCGCCCCCGCCGTGTTCGTGACAGATGCAGCGACCGCAGCAGCATGGCTGGATTCGGCTGAGGCTCGGCCGCTCTTTGCAGGCTGCGCGTCGCTTGTGCGTGCGCTGAACAGACCCAATCCCATTGCCAACAGCATGGCAAGTGGTGCCACCGCCGTCGCTGCCTGGGCACGGGATCGGCCGCCCCGTGGGACATCGTCACTCTTTTTCATCAATCCTCGAAACGTTTGCTTGAGTCCTGTAAATGCAAGTGTGAAAATCCTGAGCAGGCTGCGGAGCGGACGGTCGGGCTCACGACTCTCTCCCCAGCCGAGCCATGTGTCGGCCCGCGAGTAAAGTACCTGGGTCAGCGTCTCCTCTTCCTCGATGGTGAGGGTGTTGAACTGCGCGCGCAGCTCTGTGCCTGAAACGCGGAGCACCGTGGCGGGAAGGCCCGCCTCTCCATCCAGCACTGGAAAAAGAATGCATGCGCTCTGCCCTACTTCAATCTCGGTCTCTTCGTTCATCTGCAGCATGACGCCGCCGCTCGACAC
>CALMAP010000417.1:6243-15696 GCA_937859825.1 uncultured Terriglobus sp.
CTCAAGCACCTTGCCGTCCTCCAGCTCCACTCGGGCAGGTACCTGCATGGTCACGCGAACTGTCTGCCGGCGCTGCTGACTTTCCCACGCGACTCCGCATGCGACACCGAGGATGAGTGTGTTGAAGACCGTCCATGTGACGTTCATCGCGATCGTTCCGGGATGCGTTCCGTCCCACATTCTTGCCGGGGTGTTCACAAGCCAGGAGAAGATGCCCGCGTCCCACCGTGGGAACTGGATGAAGCGCGGAATGGCGCAGAGCAGCCCGAGAAAGTTGAAGCCGAGCGCCACAAGAAATGGCAGTGCAATGCGGGCATCGAAAAAGCGCCTGTTCACCACGCCGCCCTTGGCCGTCACGTTGAAGGCACCCATCTTGGGATTCAAGAGCGCCAGCAGGGTCGGCAAGAAGATGTAGGGCGCGAGTACGGTTTCGTAGATCTCGTTCCAGAAAGAATGCCGATGCTGCCCCTGAATGCGGGAGTTCGTCATGGACGACAACACAAGGTGCGGCAGCGCATACGAGAGGATCGCCGCCCAGTACCCTGGAACGTTGGTGTACCCGAAGATCAGGTAGATCAACGGCGCAAACAGAAAGATCAGTCGCGGCAGACCGTAGAGGAAGTGGGTCATCGCGTTGAAGTAGCAGATGCGCTGCAGCGGCTTAAGCCCCTTTGCGAACAGAGGAAAATCGATGCGCATGATCTGGATCATGCCGCGCGCCCAGCGAATGCGCTGCTTCACATGTCCGCTGAGGCGCTCCGTTGCAAGGCCTGCGGCCTGCGGAATGTTGATGTAAGCGGTATTCCATTGCTTCATCTGCATGCGCAGGCTGGTGTGGGCGTCTTCTGTGACCGTGTCCACGGCAATGCCGCCGATCTCATCCAACGCCGAGCGCCGGAGCACCGCGCACGATCCGCAGAAGAAGGTCGCGTTCCAGAAATCATTGCCGTCCTGCACGATGCCGTAGAAGAGTTCGCCCTCATTGGGAATGGAACGGAACTGACCGAGATTTCTCTCAAACGGGTCCGGCGAGTAGAAGTGATGGGGCGTCTGCAGCATTCCCAGGCGTGAGTCACGAAGAAACCAGCCGACGGTGAGTTGCAGGAACGAACGGGTAGGCACATGGTCCGAGTCAAAGATTGCGACCAGCGGCGAATCGAGTTTTTTCAGCGCGTGGTTGATGTTGCCGGCCTTCGCAAAGCGGTTGTCTTCGCGAGTAATGTACCCGATGCCAGCTTCTTCGCAGAAGGCGCGGAACTCTTCCCTGCGCCCGTCGTCTAGCACGTAGACGTTCAGCTTCCCGGAAGGCCAGTCAATGTTGACCGCAGCCAATGCCGTGTAGCGGACAACACTCAGAGGCTCGTTATAGGTCGGGATCAACAGATCGATTGCAGGCCATTCTTCAAGGTCATCGGGCAGCGGAACTGGCGTGCGGCGCAGTGGCCAGAGCGTCTGCACATACCCTAGATAGAGGATGCAAAACGCATACACCTCTGCAAAGAGCAGAATGGCCATAAAAAAGGCATCGAGCGGTCCCCATGCCGAGGCTGGATCGCGCAAGAAGTGCACAACGGTCGCAATTCTCCACCACGCATAGCGAAATGTGGAGTAGCACGAAGCGATCATCAACGTGAGCGTAATGAGATAGGAGCTCGAGGAGCGGTCAATCCAGATACCGACACCGACCGAGACAATACCCAGCAGCAACTGCTGCGGCCACGTCAGTTCCAGCGCGCCGCTATAAAGCAGCACGATCAGACTGAGCGCGACGACAAGAACTCGTGTGAACCGCAATACACCGGAATCTCCGGTCTCAAACTCTTTCCAAAAAGCTGTACGTGTCATCGCTCGCTCAACCCGGTGCTAGGTGCAGCTCCCGGCAAAGGAGCAGAAAGGCCGCGTAACCAGTTCGCCAGATTCATGTAGTCCTCAGTCACAGGAGCGGTGGGGGCATAGTCGATCACAGTCATACCCTGCGCCAGGGCTTCGGCCACGAGTGGTGACCGACGAAGCGTTACCCGCAACAAGCGCTCTCCAAGAGAGCGGCGCAGGACTTCTCTTACGTCCAGGTGCAGTGGAAGTGATGCGTCGTACTGGTTCAGCACGTAATAAGGGGTCACCGGCTGACCGTGAACATCGACGATCTCTGCAAAGAGCCGTTCCACCGTTTGCGTGGTCACGACGGAATTGGTGTCAGGCGCCACGGGAACGAGTACCCACGGCTGGACTGCGGCAAGCCTGAGGGCAAGCCATGCTGCGCTCGTACCGAGGTCTACGACCACCCGCTGGCTGCCTCGCGCCTTGCGCCCGATCTCCTCGATGACTCGCCTTTGCGCGGCTTCGTTTCTGCTCACCTGTTCGATCTCATGCTTTACAAGCAATACGGGAGCGCCCCCGTTGCCCGCGGGCGGTGTAAAGGTGCGAGCTGTGCCTTGCCGCAGTTCCCGAGCGCCAAAGTAGTACGGCAACAAGCCGTGGGAATTTGCATCCACCAGCAGTACCTTTTCCCCAACGGCGGACAGTGCCCGTCCCAATGTCGCGACAATGCTGGTCTTTCCCACTCCGCCGCTGAGCGACATGACAGAGAGAGCAGGCGTTCGCAATTCCACGGCATGTCCGGGCTCGAGAAGTCCCTGTCCCGGATCCATCAGTTCTTTTAGGGCATACCAACGGGAGGCGACACGCTCGCGGGACTGCTGCAGGGTGTCCGGCGCCGGCGGTGCATCGATTCCCTGACCAGTCGCGGACTGCACCTGTTCCCGATTCAGGGATGCACGTCTCCGCTGGAATGCGTCTGCGATTGCTGAGGAGTTCCTACCCCGGTCCAGGTTGCGGTTGTACCGTTGCGTGCGGCCTACGAACTGCGGGGCAGGTTTGCTGACCGCGGGAGCGGAAGGCGTTTTGGCACGGGTCGATTGCGGTGGCTTACTTTCCCCTCCGGAACGCAAACGCGGCGGCAGAAAGCGTTGGACCTGTTCTCCCGGAGGCTCCAGCCAGGATGGAGGTGTGGGTACCGTCCTAGAACGATCTTCCCACTCTGAAGATGCGACAGATCGGTCGTTGTAACGCGTCAGCCGAATCCGGGAGTCCTCCGGGATCTCATGGAAATCCTGCTCCAAAGCAGGAGAGCCGATTGCTTTCTGTGGAACCAACGTTTCGCGAACAGTTTCGGAATCTTCCGTCAACGCCTGCGGCTCGAAGCGGAGTGGAGCTGGCTCCTTGGTTTCTTCGAGAACCTGCGCCGGCGGAGGCGGCATCTCTTCAACGAACATGCTCGAGCCCTCTACGTAAGCCTTATGAGCGACCGTTCGTTCGGGAAGTATTTCGCTTTGTAGAGGCAGTTCGGCTGGGGGTACAGCATCTTTGAATTTCGATATCGCCAAGGGCGTGTCAGACCGGTTCCATTCGGCAGGGAGATCGTTCGTTGCAATCTCTCCCGCCCGCTCCTGCACCGCAAGCTCGATCGGATCGGGAGTCCTGGCTACAGGACGAATCAGGATGTCACGATCGAACGCTTCTGCCTCTTCAGAACCTGAAACGTCTGACGAAGACGCTGGAACTGAGGGGGGCTTGCCATCGTAGTACGCGTCATCTGCGGGATATGCCGGCTCCGGTGGTACATGTTGCGTTGGAACGGCGGCGCGTTGACGCACACGCCCCTTGAGTTGATCTCTTGCATCCGGATTTCCAGCGGAAGACACCGGACGGAACGTCTGCGACGGCGAAGGGGCAAACATCGTATTGCTGCGATACGCGTGAAGAGAACCCTGGTCAGGCTCCTCTGTGCCGGTAGGAACGGGATACGGATATATCCTTCGCTCGCTCAGCAAACGCGTTGCCTGCGCCGTGCGCACACCGGGTGTCGAAGCAAAATAAGCAGGGTCTACCTGTCCCGTGAAGTAGTAAGGGTCAGAGACCTGCCCCGGAACGGCATGTCCCTCTGCACTGACCTCATCGCTAAAGTGGGGGGCGGTCTCCGCATAACGTGCAGCCTGTTCCTCTGCTCGCTTTCGCGCGTCAAGCATCTCACTGCGGGCACGCTGGGCCTGCACCCGAAGCGTCTCTGCAGATTGTTGCCTGCGTGCCGCCTCCTGTCTTTCGCGCAGGGCGTGCTCTTCTGCACGGCGCACCAGTTCTCGCGACCGGGATTGCTCGTCCCAACTGCCTGATCTTGCAAGGTCGGAGTGTCGGCTGTTTTCGCGAATGCGCTGAGCTTCTTCAAATTCTCGCTGCGCCGCTGCTTCAAGCTCAGTCGCTGCCTGCAGTTCCGCCTGTCTCTGCTGTTCCGCGATGCGGGCCCGTTGCTGTGCGCGGTATTCACGACGCGATGCCGAGAAGTCCCGGTATCTGGCGCCAGGCATGTTTGCCCAGGAATAAAGGATTGCAACATCTTCCGGCGTTTCCGACACAGGGTTTTGCTCCACAGCAGCAGCCTGCGCCTTTGTGTCATCCATGCCTGCTACTCTCCTTGCGCGCGTTTCTCTTCACGCTGGTTTTCCTGGGCCGGCAGCCGTCGGCGCAGGAACCTGTGCAACCCATATTGTGCAGCTTTATGAAATGACGTTACTTCGCGCATTCCACGAAGTCAACGAGCTTGCTCCTGCTGCAAACGAAAATGCCTAGACCGTTACTCGACCATTATTTGTGACGGTGTGGACAATCGTGTTTCGACTAGTGATGCCTCAGCAAAAAACGTGAGCGCTTGAATGATGGGCCAGCTCTGCTATACTCACTCATGTCGAGCGGGAGTAGCTCAGTGGTAGAGTGCTTCCTTGCCAAGGAAGATGTCGCGGGTTCAAATCCCGTCTCCCGCTCCAAAAGTTCAATGCATCTCCGGTTTCTGCTACTGCCACGCTCCGTGGAGTTCAGGCAGATCGAACCAACATCGGAGTTACGGCGCGGTACCCAAGCGGTAAGGGAGAGGTCTGCAAAACCTTTATGCGTCGGTTCGATTCCGACCCGCGCCTCCATTCCTGCACGGATCTCGTTACCTCTACAAGGATTATTTTCTTAGCTGCAAAGGACCTGACAGGTCTGTGCTGCAGTGCCCTGTTCGCCCAGAGAACTCCCTTGTCTCTCTTCAGAACAATGGAATGGTATTTACACCGTTTTCTGGGTGCTGGACATAAGATAGTTCTGAATCAGGAGAGATATGCAGGAACTGATAACAAAGCAACTTGACCGGTCCCTCGCGACACTGGCAAGGGTACGTGCGGAAGAGGCAATTCATACCACGCTGCTGAACGCAGCCAAGGCGATTGCCGCGTCCATGAAAACGGGGGGCAAGCTGCTCGTAGCAGGAAACGGTGGCTCTGCAGCGGATGCACAGCACATTGTTGCCGAGTTTGTGGCCCGGCTGAATACAAACAGGCCTGCCCTTCCCGCAATTGCGCTCACAACGGACACCTCCATTCTGACCGCTATCGGCAACGACTTCTCGTATGACACCGTATTTGAGCGGCAAATTGAAGCGCTCGGCAATCCGGGAGATGTGTTCCTGGGAATCTCAACTTCCGGGAACGCGCGAAATCTAGTGCGCGCGATGGAAATGTGCAGGCAAAAAGGCGTGCAGACCTTTGGCTTGCTCGGCAACCAAGGTGGCGCAGTGGCTCCACTCTCAGACTTCGCAGTGATCGTTCCTTCCAACATCACGATGCATATTCAGGAATCGCACCTGGCGCTGGAGCACATTCTTTGCCTATTGGTCGAACGATTTTACTTTGGGGAAGACTTCGACAATTTACCGAAGTACCTTGCGGAGTAGCACTACCGGGAGACCCCTTCCATAGGCGAACTTGCTGTGGCGTACAGCCGCCGCGGCATTCTTCCTGCGAGATACGCCTGGCGCCCGGCCAGCACGGCGTTGCCCATAGCTTCCGCCATCAGGACCGGCTCCCGTGCCTCCGCGATGGCGGTGTTCATTAGGACGGCGTCAAAGCCCATCTCCATGGCAACTGCGGCGTCGCTTGCCGTGCCGACACCCGCGTCCACAATCAGCGGAACCTCTTGAATCATTTCGCGCAGAATTCTAAGATTCGCAAGATTCTGCAGTCCCAGACCGGAGCCAATCGGTGCTCCTAAAGGCATAACCGCCGCAGCTCCCACATCAATCAAGCGCTTCGCAAACACAATGTCATCAGAGGTATACGGCAGAACGGTAAATCCCTCTTTCACTAAAACTTCCGTGGCGTAAAGGGTTCCGGCAACGTCTGGATACAGCGTGCGCTTGTCGCCAATGACCTCAATCTTTACCCAGTCAGACAGGCCGACCTCACGCGCCAACCGAGCTGCGCGTATTGCTTCTTCGCCCGTGTAGCAGCCGGCAGTGTTGGGCAGCAGGAAATAACGTTCGGGATCAATGAAGTCAAGAAGGGATTCTGTAGACCGGTCCAGGTTGACGCGCCGAACGGCGACCGTGACCATCTCGGCACCTGCGGCTTCGATTGCGGAACGCGTCTCTTCCCCATTGCGATATTTTCCTGTGCCAACGATGAGTCGAGACTGAAATGCCTTGCCTGCAATGACCAGAGGTTCCATGAGTCTCATTCTATTTGGTGGCGGCAAGCCCAGCCAGTACGACCCATGTCTCAAAAGAAGAGGCCCACACGAACGTGTGGGCCTATTACGGGGAACTGTTGAGATTGACCTTAGGCGTCCCCACTTGCGGAGGGCCTCGGCGGAGATGCCGATGATCGTGCTTTCGGCGAAATGCCAGGTCTAGAGCGAACGCTCTAAGCCTCAGTCACCTCACGTACTGTTGAACCACATAAATTACAGTCAGACTTCATAGGCTGGATCATCCTCCTTTCCCGTGTAAGGAATAAACTACGCTCCTGTGCCGCTCCATTGCAACTGGTGCGCCCACGCCGATTTCAGCCAGATACTTGCAGCACAATAAGCGGATCGTGCATCCGATTGTTTCCAAAGGAGCACTTGTGAAAGCAGCAACAATCGTTGGCATTCTCTTGATCCTCGGCAGTATCGCGGGCCTTGTTACCGGAGGCTTTTCCTTTACGCATGAAAAGAAGGATGTCGACGCAGGCCCCATCCAAATCAGCCATGACTCGACGAAGCATGTGCCAATCTCTCCCATCGTCAGTGGAGTCGTTTTGGTAGCTGGTCTTGGACTCGTGGTAGTCGGAGCGCGTTCGAAATAGCGGACAGGCGATACTACTTCGATGCCTGCCTTCTGGATCGTCTTGATTTTTGCAGCAGTTGAGGGGCTGCTCTCCGGCAGCTTCCTCAACGTCTGCATTCAACGGCTGCCGCGAGGCAGATCCGTAGTGAGGCCACGCTCTGCATGCATGGCCTGCGGACATACAGTTCGGTGGTTCGACAACGTTCCGGTCTTAAGTTTTATGGTGCTTCGTGGACGTTGCCGGGATTGCTCCGGGAAGATCTCTCTGCTTTATCCAGCGGTCGAGATCGCAATGGGCGCATGGTTTGTTTTTGCCGCTCTTCCCTTTGCAAAAACCTTCGCGATGGACGCGAGCGGAGAACAACTCGTGCTTGCCTTGCTGCATGGCTTGGCGGTAGCCACGTTCGGATTTCTGCTCGTTGGATTGCTTTGCATGGATTGGCAGCGATGGGTGTTGCCAGACGAGTTCACCCTTGGGGGCATTTGCCTTGGCCTGTTCTTCGCAGTTGCTGAGTCTTTCTGGGTTCCATCCGTGCCTTACAAAACGTTCTTTACTCCGGAAGAGGCCTTTTTCGGCAAGCGTTTTGCCGCTGCACTGGCCGGGTACCTTGTGCTCAAATGCATCGGAACGCTCTACCGCATCTTGCGCGGACGCACGGGCATGGGGGGTGGCGACGCGAAGCTGCTTGCGATGGTCGGTGCCTTTCTTGGTCTGGAGCAGCTCGCAGTTGCTTTCTTTGTTGCACTGCTCACCTGCACTTTCTTCGCACTTGGGCTGCTGCTTACCCGCAGGGCAGACGGCAGGACCCCCGTTCCGTTCGGCAGCTTCCTCTCTGTAGGTGGGCTCGTCGCTGCTGCCACAGGGGAACGCATTCTGAGCTGGTATGCCGGGATGTTCCGCTGATCCTGACCGAAAGTGACACCACGTCGCGTGCAGCCTAGAATCGAAACATAAGCCCGTTTTGAAGGAGCCTTGTGAACACGTCTCACCCTTACGTGTGGAACTACATTCCGCTGGCATTCCAACTGCTAATCGCGATAGGCCTGGCCGGCGGCATGGTGGTGGGCTCTTTCTTTATTGGGGGCAAGAAGAAAGGCCATGTGAAGGCTGGAGCCTATGAGTGCGGCATGCTGCCGATCGGCGATGCACGCGGCCGCTTCTCCGTTCGCTTCTACATGGTAGCGATGCTCTTCATCCTGTTCGACGTGGAAGCGGTATTCATGCTTCCTTGGGCGGTCATCTTCCGCTCGTTGCCGGGCATCACGCACTCGCGTTTCTTCGGCTTCTGGGAAATGCTCGTGTATCTCGGATTCGTCGCCGTCGGGCTCTTCTACGTCTGGAAGAAGGGCATTCTGGACTGGACCAATGACAAGGCCGACCTGTAGCACTCGATGTTTGTAAACCTGGAGAACACATGTCTGAAGCTCTGATGACGATTGAGGCAGTGGATCAGGCACTGCCGGGCAATGCTGCCATGGGTGCTTTGCGGCTGCTGGTGCAGGGTGTGAAGTTCGACCGCGGAGAGCTTACCATCACGGTTGCCGCCTCAGATATCGTGTCTGCGGCGCGAGCGGTACAGTCTGCCGGTTACAACTTCTTTGAAGACTGCACGGCGGTCGACTGGTATCCAAGCGAGCCGCGGTTCCAGGTGAGCTACCACATTGTTTCGCATTCCCTGAAACAGCGCGTGCGACTGGCCGTGATGCTGAGCGGCGACGATCCTTCCGTCGACTCCATCACGCCCGTGTGGCCCTCAGCGAACTTCTATGAGCGGGAGGTCTTCGATCTCTTCGGTATCCGCTTTGCGGGACATCCAAACCTGACCCGCATCATGATGCCGACCGATTGGAATGGCCATCCCCTGCGGAAGGACTACCCGGTTGAAGGCTATCGGTAGTTCCTTGCCGCTTTCGTTCGCCGTGTCGAACCGATTTTGATTAGCAGCACCGCAGGTATCCGTTTCTTCGTTCTAACCAGTTGTGAGGTTTTCCAATGGCCACTGCCGCTCCTGACCTGCTCATTCCCGGTGTTGAGGATGTTGTTCGCGATGCAAAAAAGCACGCCCAGGATCCGGGCGGCGAACAGACCATGGTTCTCAACATGGGACCGCAGCACCCATCGACCCACGGTGTGCTGCGCCTGGTGCTGGAGATCGACGGTGAGACCGTTGTCTCTCTCGCGCCGGACATCGGCTACCTGCACACCGGCATCGAGAAGACCGCCGAGGCGAAGTTCTACCAGCAGGTGGTACCGCTTACCGACCGCATCGACTACCTGAGCCCCATGACCAACAATCTCTGCTACTGCCTTGCCG
>CALMAP010000417.1:15706-16788 GCA_937859825.1 uncultured Terriglobus sp.
CGGGCACAGACCTTGCGTGTGCTGATGAACGAACTCACACGTATCCAGAGCCACCTGGTCTGGCTCGGCACCCACGCCATGGACATCGGTGCGCTCACCGTCTTCCTGTATTGTTTCCGTGAACGCGAAGACATTCTGCGCATCTTTGAAGGCCTTGCCGGCCAGCGCATGATGACCAGCTACTTCCGTATCGGTGGCGTTTCATTGGAACCGCCGCTCGACTTCTGGAAGAAGACCCGCGACTTTCTCAAGCGGATGCCGGAGAAGATCGCCGAGTACGAAGCACTGCTCTCGGGCAATCCCATCTGGGTCTCGCGCCTGAAGGGTGTTGGGCCGCTTTCTGCAGCGGATGCCGTCGCTCTGGGTGTCACCGGACCGCCTCTTCGTGCAAGTGGCGTGGATTGGGATCTGCGCCGGGACATGCCCTACTCCGGTTATGAGAAGTACCAGTTCAAGGTACCGACCAGCACCGTCGGGGACACTTGGGCCAGGTACACCGTACGTATCGAGGAGATGTACGAGTCCGTCAAGATCGCGCAACAGGCAATGGACCGCATGCCCGAGGGCGCAATCGTGGCGAACGCACCGAAGATCATCCTGCCCGACCGCGAGCAAATGAAAACCCAGATGGAATCGCTCATCCATCACTTCAAGATCGGCACGGAAGGTTGCGCTGTACCGGCGGGAGAGGTCTTTCAGGCCGTAGAGTCGCCCCGCGGCGTGATGGGCTACTACGTTGTTTCGGACGGAACCGCAAAGCCACTTCGCGTGCACATGCGCAATCCCTCCTTCGCCACGCTGCAGTCGCTGGAAACCATGTGCAAAGGCAAACTGCTGGGGGATGTAGTTGCCGTGATTGGCTCGATTGACATCGTACTGGGCGAGATCGATCGCTAGGCGACAACGGCTGCGACCAGCATAGGAGAAGAAGCATGACTGGAGAAATTGGAAAATCCGCTGCAGCAGAGCTCAAGGGAAAGCTTGAGGTCGATGAGCAAACCAAGGTTGGTGGCGAGAGTAATGAGACCTACGACGCCGAACTGCTCGCACACCTGAGGGAGAAGCTGACGCCAGAGATCCAG
>CALMAP010000418.1:0-4519 GCA_937859825.1 uncultured Terriglobus sp.
CCCCCCCCGCGCCCCCCACTTCGTTTCCCACTTGCCTTCTAAACGGCCGCACCCGGAACAGATTGGCTCGGGCGAACTCCGTGAGCCTGACTGATTTTTCGCTATAGACCCCCGCCAGTTCGGGCACACGGAATCATCCCAATCTTCCAACAGATGATTTCGCGTACCGACCAGTACAGATTGGCAAGCCTCGTCCGAACGAATGTCCTTATCTTGCGACTCTGCGATAAAGCGCGACTTCGTCAAGGTCTGTTTGTCTGCGCGTTTAGGAATACGCTCTGGTGTGATGGCATGATCTGGTTCTTCCAGCCTGATTCCACGCAAGTATGTAACGAGTAGGAGGGAGCAAGTCTCCTCACCTGGCTCCAACCGCTTTGCGGCTTCCGCCACCCTCCTCTGCGGGCCTGTTCCTGCCCGCAACGCCGGCCCTGTACACGGGCACGCACATGTGCGTGCAGACCTGTCCGCTGAGGGTTGCACCCTGGCGCACCGCAAGAGGTCTCCCCATAATTTTTCGCATGCGAAAAAATCAGCGCGGAAACCGCGCCCCTGACGGGTGGGCGATACTCCACCCCTTGCACCTTGTAGCCCTGCTTAAACCCTTTTCGCTTATTGCGTCATGTGCGCATGCCGCTGGCTCACCAGCGGAAGAGCAACAGCAAAAGCGGTTGGCACCACGGTCTGTACCTCAACAACTCGCCCTATATGGAGCTTGTCACTGAGGACATCGATGAATCTAGCCCGTGCGGTCTAACGGCTCTTTCCGTCTGCCACTATGGCGAACAGAACGGCGACGCCATGCGCGACCCGGAGATGTGTTTCGAGTTGAGCTTTGCCGGTGGCGCACACCTGAACCCCTTCTACTGGCGCAACGATTACGTCGCCATCGAGCAGTGGAGCCGCTTCATCCGCGACGGCCTGTACCACTTTCACACGCAGCTACATGCCGAGCACGAACGCTTTGCCAAGCTGTGGGACCGCAACCTGCGACAGCAAGGATTTGCGGCAGTCTTCGACCCCGCGCGACATACACGCGGTTAGCCCCAAGTTCCCCGCCCACGGAGCGGATACAGGGCAGCGTGTGCGCTCCACCACCGCACAGTCAAACAGCACACAGGAGGGCACCATGCAGGACAGCAGCGCATCCAGTTTCTCGCCATCGACACTATCCACGAATCCACCACCAACCCCCCGCCAAACCTTCGAGCCAGCCAAGCTGGAGGACTTGCCGAAAGCATCCGGCAGCACGGCCTCATCCAGCCCATCACCGTCCGCCAAACGCAAACGGCTTCGAGATCGTCGCTGGCGCGAGGCGCTTCCGTGCCACGCAGCTTGCGGAACTGTTTTCCTTGCCCGCCCGCATCGTGGAACTCACGAACGCCCAGGCCATGGAATGGCAGTTGGTCGAGAACTCGCAGCGTGTGGACGTGCACCCGTATGAAGAGGCGCAGGGCTTCCAGCGTCTTTTGGACTTCCCCGGCTATGACGTAACCGCGTTGGTCGAGAAGTCCGGCAAGAGTGCCAGCCACATCTATGCGCGGCTGAGCCTGCTGCAACTCATTCCCACTGTGGCCGAGGCGTTTGTACAGGAACGCATCACCGCGAGCCATGCCAACCTGATTGCCCGCCTGTCGCAGGAACATCAGGCAGCGGCCTTCGACAACTGCTGGCGCAAGGACTGGAAAGACGAGGAGGCGCACCTGCTTCCCGCCAAACACCTGTCGGCGTGGATACAGGCCAACCTCTACCTGAACCTTGCCGAGGCACCGTTCGACCGCGAAGATGCTTTGCTCAAACCGGAAGCCGGAGCGTGCGTCACCTGCCCACGCCGCAGCGGCCACAACACCAGCCTGTTTCATGACGTGCAGGGCGACCAGTGCCTGGACGCGCCCTGCTACCAAGCCAAGGTGACGGCACACATCGATCGCCAGCTTGCCGCGCGGCCGGAGCTTGTCACCATCGAAACCGCATGGAGAGTGCTCAAGGAGAGGCATCCCGGAGCCTTGCAGGTCGACCAAACCCGCGAACTCGCGCCGGAGAACCCGGACGCCCAGCCGCCATGCCTCAGTGCCAAGGCCGCCATCATCGTGTTCGGCAAACATGCCGGGCGCACGGTGACGGTGTGCTTGGACAACGACTGCCCGGTGCACCATCCGCAGACCGTGGTGCAGCGTCCCGCCGACCCGCCGCCCGTGATGGAACCCGCACCGGAGCAGGAGACGGAGGAAGAGGCAGCGCAACGCGAGGCCGAGCACCAGCAGCGCGTGGCGGACTACGAGCCGAGCAGAAGCGCAAGGAGGAGGAGCGCAAGGCCGAGTGGGAACGCCAGCAGAAGGGGTACGAGGCCGAGCAAGCTCGCCGCGATAAACAGCGGAAGGCGAGGCTTGCCACCTTCGAGCGCGTCATCGAACAGGCACCGGCGACGTTCAGTGCGGCACAACTACGCGTGTTCCTGCGTTTGCTTGTGCATCTCGACTACAGCTTCCTTGAGGACGTTGCGGCTCACTTCGCCAACGGCGACGAGAACACGCAGCAGACCGACGAGGAGATTGTGTTGGCCGCGCTGGACGGCACCGCAGACGATAAGCTGACCGGCCTCGCCCTGCGCATCGTTCTGTCCGACCACATCGGCATCCCGCACGAAACCAGCCCGACTTCCTTACCGAGGCTGAGCAGGTGTTCGCCCCCCAGGAAGCCCAAAGCTATGAAACCGAAAGTGACCGCACCCAAGAAGGCGAAGCACCAGCGGTGAAACAAGCGGCAAGAAAGTCGTCTGATTTGAAAAAAGCCGCTTAACCCCACGGACCAACCTAGGCCCCGGTGCGTCCGGGGCCTTCTTTCGCGTTCGCTTGTTCCAAGCGCCGGGAAAGACCGCTTCGGTTTCTCCCGAATTCTTACCCGCCTCGGAGCCGGCCCACGCTCGCCGGCTGCGCGGCAGAAGACGCTCCCCCTTCTGCACTTTCCCCTTGACCGCCTGCGGCGTTCGAAATTGCGACCTGATCATCAGACTCTGCAGATGTAGAGGTCACGCTCATAATCCTCTGTAGCAGGACATTTTCTGAGGTGGACTGAAGGAGGTCATACGCAAACGAAAAATCCACATTGCGTGCTCCACGCCTTGAGTTTAGTTGGATGAGCGTTGTTACCGAGCCAGGTCATACACCTCCAAACGCTTGCAATGAGGGTTTCTAACCCGTGAGCCAGGCCTGGATCGCTGGACCGCGTACTTGAGAGAAGAGCGCAGTGATCTCTAAATTGTTTCAGCGATCTTGCGGATGCGGCTGCGCAGCCACATATGGGGCGCGTCGCTGTCCATCCGCGGGTGCCAGGCCATCAGGTATTTGAACTTGCCCATAGGCTTCGGTGCCTTCGTGATCCTAAGCTCCGAGTGCAAGCTCTCCGGTAGCGTTGCCATACGCTTTGGTACCGTCGCCACGAGTTCGGTTCCGGCTACGGCCTGGATCGCAACAGAGAAATATGGAACTCGAAAGGCGACGCGCCGCTTCATTCCGCCAGCCTCGAGACGTTGATCCGGTATGGTCTGCAAGCCATCCAAAATAGTGATACCGATGTGCTGTGCCTCCAGATACTGAGGCAAGGTCATCTTCGAGCCGAAGGCGCTGTTCTTGGCCACCACACAGACGAAGTCTTCTTCAAAGATTGTTTCACGGCAAAACTGAGATGGTACATTTCCATCATCCGCATGCAGGAGCAGATCGATCCGACCACGATCCATGGCGTCGAATACGCCATCAATCATCGGGTGCAGCGTAAAACAGAGATCCTTTCCTGCGGCCAGAAAGAATTTTACGAGGGGTACCGCAATTACACGTGCAGCATAGTCTGTACCGGCTAAGCGGAAGTCCGCTGGCTCCTCGGAGGGATCAAAGTCTTCCCCAGAGAGCAACCTGTCCAATCGTGGCAATGCGGACTCAACTTCCCGGAGGAGCTTCTCACCCTTTGGGGTGAGTTCATACTCTCCCGATACCCGTACCAGCAAGTCGTCTTGAAACATTTCGCGCAGGCGTTGCAGGGCGCGCGTGACAGCCGGCTGGCTCAGCAGGATGCGATCTGCCGCCCGCGAGACGTTCCGCTCTTCCGCGAGAACGGCGAAGACCACCAAGAGATTCAGATCGGCTTGACGTAGCTGCGTGAGGCGCATAGTGACTATCAGCACTATGCATGGTGCGGCTTACCGCTGTAAAGCCTCTAACTGCCAAGACACGAACTGACGACTAGTCAAGCGTGTAAGGAGAACAGCATGGGAAGAACGGCAATTGTCACGGGAGCGTCCGGCGGCATTGGACAGGAGATCGCAAAGCGGTTGGCTGCGGATGGCTTTTCCGTAGTTCTGAACTATTCGGGTAAATCCGACGAGGCCGATAAGGCCGTGAAAGAGATCAAAGCCGCGGCAGGCAAGGCAATTGCGGTGAAGGCAAACATCTCAGACGAGAAGGAGGTCAAGCAGCTCTTCGAGCGTGCGCTCTCAGAGTTCGGGCAGATCGACGCTGTCGTGCAC
>CALMAP010000418.1:4529-6437 GCA_937859825.1 uncultured Terriglobus sp.
GCGCCGGCATCATGCCTCTATCACCCATTATCAAGAACGATGTAGAGCTGTTCGACAAGGTGATCGCAACAAACCTGCGCGGCACCTTTCTCGTGTTGGCGCAGGCGGCGCAGCATGTTGCCGACGGTGGCCGCATCCTGGCGCTTTCCAGCAGCGTGATTGCAAAGTCCACGCCAACCTACGGTGCCTACATCGCTTCCAAGGCTGGCGTCGAAGGCCTGATCAAGGTGCTTGCTGCTGAGCTTCGGGGGCGCAAGATCAGCGTCAACGCGGTGGCACCCGGCCCTGTTGCTACGCCGCTCTTCCTGAACGACAAATCTCCGGAGCAGATCGAGCAGCTGAGCAAGATTGCCCCCTTTGAGCGGCTGGGAGAGCCCGTGGATGTGGCCCGGGTCGTGTCTTTCCTTGTGTCACCGGATGGCGGCTGGATCAACGCCCAGGTCATTCGCCCCAACGGCGGCTTTGCCTGAACAAAAGGAGAACAGCATGAAAGAAGTCATCCTGATTACGGGTGCGTCGAGCGGCTTCGGCGCACTCACGGCGCGCGCACTCGCTGTCGCTGGTCACAGCGTCTACGCGAGTATGCTCGATACCAAAGGCAAGAATGCGGCCATCGTCAAGGAGTTCGCCTCGTTTCAGAAAGAACGGAGTGTCGAGCTACAGACCATCGAATTGGACGTTACGTCGGAGAAGTCCGCCGATGCAGCCGTCAGCTCGATGGTGAAGGAACAGGGCCGGCTTGATGTGATCGTCCATAATGCGGGCCACATGGCCTACGGACCGGCAGAAGCGTTCACGCCAGAGCAATTCCAGGAACTATACGACATCAATGTGCTGGGAACACAGCGGGTCAACCGCGCCGCCCTGCCACCGTATCTGGCACCGTATTTCGCCGCAAAGGCCGCCATGGATTCGCTGGCCGTTAGCTACGCCGGGGAGCTCAGTCGCTGGGGAATCGAGAACTCCATCGTGGTGCCCGGCGCATTTACCTCCGGCACCAATCACTTCGCCGATGCCGGAAAACCAGAAGACGCGAAGCGGGTAGCGGCCTATGAGGACGGCCCCTACAAGGGTTTCGGAGAGTCCACCTCAAAGGCACTAGCTGCAACGGTGCCCACATACGCCGATGTGAGTGAAGTCGCACGCGCAATCGTAGGCATCGTAGGCCTGCCCTTCGGCCAGCGACCGTTTCGCGTCTATGTCGATCCTGCACAGGATGGCGGCGAGGTGGTCGGTGTCGTTGCCGACCGGATTCGCGCGGAGTTCCTCCGCCGCATCGGCCTCGAAGACCTGCTGACGACAAGAATGCACGCTATAGGCTAATGGCTCAACCCTACGCCCCTTGGCCAATCTGACAGCAGCGAAAAGGACCACTATGCCAGGAACAACCACTTTGCAGTCATCCACGCTCACCGATCAAGAGGTGCATGCGATCACCACTTTCTACCAGGCCTTCACCGATCACAACACCGATCTACTTGACGAAGTCTGTGCACCCGACTGGCAGGATATTCCACTCGCTCCCGGGCAGGGCCCAGGGCCGGGTGGTCTCAAAGAGCAGATCACCTCGGTCTTTCTGAAGGCATTTCCTGATCTCGCAATTGTTGTGCACGAGATCTTCGGTTCCCCCGGTCGAGCCGGGGTGCGCGCCAGCATCACAGGCACGCATCTCGGAGAAGTGATGGGTGTCGCGCCGACAGGCCAGCGGGTCGATATTGCCCTGCACGAGTTCCACTACCTCGAAGACGGCCGGCTCACCCACACATGGCACCTTGAGGACTGGTTCGGCATGTTCCGTAATATCGGCGCCTGGCATCCACCAACAGCTTCAATCAAACCCAGCCAAGGTTAGCCGCGACCTGCTGACGTGGCTTACACCTAAACCATTGGTTCCGCACTAGCTACACA
>CALMAP010000418.1:6447-10532 GCA_937859825.1 uncultured Terriglobus sp.
GAAGGAAGAGATCGTCCACAAGACCACCAACATCTTCGCTGAGTATTTCGGGGAGGACGTGCGTCCCTACACCATGGTTCTGATCGAAGAGGTAGCCGATGGTGGCTGGGGACGGGCCGACGAAGTCTTGACACTCGAGAAGATGCAGCAAAAGAAGTAAGCCTGCTCAGAGCCTGTACGCCGAGGACAGCGAAGCCCGGCGTGCAGATCTCTCGTCACTTCGCTCAACACGCAACGGCGTGCATGCAACGATATGCACGAGGTGTCCCGTGACTCTGCGATCCATCTTTTCAATCAACGAAGACAGCTTCGGCACCGGCCTTGGACTCCTTGCTGAGAGCCTCTTTCGGGATGAGCCTTCTTCTCAAACATGGTCTTGAGAAACTCACGGGCTTTACCCAGATGGCGAAAGGATTCCCAGATCCGTTTCACCTGGGGCCTGGAATCAGTTTGTCCATCGCGTTCATGTCCGACGTGCTCGCCGCTCTCTTTCTCATAGCGGGTTTCGCCACCCGCCTTTCGGCTGCCTTCATCTTCCTGAACATCCTCGTGGCTTGGATCTTTGTTCACGGAGCACAGTTCTTCGGTGCCGGTGCGGACCATGGAGAAGTCTGTGTTCTCTACCTTTGTGGAATGCTCGCCGTGCTCTTGTGCGGCCCGGGGCGCCTTAGCCTAGACGCTCTGTTCAGAGCTTCATAGTTCTGAGATGCGATGACAGGCGGGCTTACTTGACTCCCGTCTCATGAGTTCGCGATGAGAGCGATTGCAGCTCACGCCGCGCGGCTTCACTGTTCTGCGTACGGGCGAAAGAATCTTCAACGAACTTCGTGACCAACGTCGGCGCGGATCGGACTAGACAAACTTCAACTTGTTGAATCAGTTTTGGCGAACGACTAAGAGCTCTTCCGAACGACTTTGTCGATCAGGAAGGATTTGAGTAGAAGGCGATGCAGCACTAGCAGCGAGACGCGGAGGTCTCGACTATAAGAGAGCAGATGGAGCACGATTGCTTTTGAATGTCTCCCGCGCGACTCGCACTGTGTCAAGAACATGTGGGGACACCGAGTCGCTCCGGTGCGCAACGACCGTCTCCATTGTGATCTTTGCGTTTGAGCTGATCGGCTTATAACTAATGCGTTCGGAATGGATTCTCCGCATGTAGGGAGGAACAAAGGTCATTCCGATCCCGGCGGCCACAAGATTCAGAGCAAGCATGAATTCCGGTACCGTTTGCAGAATGCGCGGTGAAAAGCCGCACTTAGAACATGCAGAGCGCAAGCTCGACTCCAAAGAATGCTCTGTGTTCCCGTGAGAGATAAGTAGGAGTGCTTCACCCTTCAAATCACGGACAGCGACTCTCTCGTGCTTGGCCAGATGATGATCCATGGGAATGGCGAGAACCATGTCTTCCGCGTAGAGCCTTTCTAGGGTGAGGCCATGTGGATTCGGAAGGGGACACATAAAAGCCACCTCAATCTTCCCGGTGCGTAAGTCATTCGCCAGGTCCGGCGTCTGCCTTTGGGTGAAGATTAGATTTAGGCTGGGTGAGGTTTCTCGTATCGAGGAAAACATTGCGGCAAGCACTGGATTGAACGAAGCTCCTTCTGTCACTCCAATGTTGATGTGCCCCGCGCTCCCAAGTGAAAGCTCCTTGCCTTTCAACTGAGCGTCATGCAATTGCTTCAGGATGGCTTCAGCCTCCTCGTGGAAGAAGGCTCCAGCTTCGGTCAATGCAATACCTCTGCCGTCCGCCTTCAGCAGAGGAAATCCGCAGCTCTTCTCCAGAGCACGAAGCTGTTGTGTCAGAGCTGGCTGGGCCACTCTGAGCCGCTTTGCAGCCCGTGTAACGTGCATCTCCTGTGCCACCACGCAAAAAGCCCGCAGATGTTTAATTTCCACACGCCGCCTCAGAAAGCACTGTAGCTCAAGCTGAAATGATAGGTAACGCTATATGAGACATCGCAAATTCCTTATTAGACACCCGCGGCGAGTTCTGGTTTACTGTGCTTCGCCACACAACCCACAAGACCTTGTCATGGATCGTGTCGCTTGGGTGAGCCGTCCGCATGCGGTTCCATTCCCTTTGGCGGTTTGCAATTGTCTCTGATCGGAGAAAGATCATGCCGACCTTAGTTCCAGCCGCCGGGCAGTATGGTCGAGCCGACGTAAACGGGATTCGACTGTATTACCGTCGCGCCGGCGAGGGACCGCCTGTTGTGCTGCTTCACGGTTTCCCTGAGACCTCGTATGCCTGGCGCAAGATCATGCCCATTCTTGCGGGGAGCTATACGGTGATCGCCCCCGATCTGCGCGGTTGTGGTGCGTCGGATCGACCGGAGACCGGCTACGACAAGCGCACAGTTGCATACGATACCCACGAGTTGGCGCGTCAACTTAATCTTGGCCCAATCAATCTCGTCGCACACGACGTAGGGATGATGGTCGGCTACGCCTACGCCTGCGCGTATCCCGATGAGGTCAGCCGGCTTGTGCTTATGGAAGCGGCGCTACCCGGGCTAGGACTCGAGGAGCTATACGACGCGGCAAAGTACCCGCGCATGTACCATCTGCCGCTGTTCGACGCCCCCAACGGTCTTGCCGAGGCCCTCATAAGCGGTCGAGAGCAAATGTTTGTGGATCACTTTATGCGGCAACAAACCTTTCACCCAGACGGCCCCGATAGGAAAGCGCTGCATGAGTACGCTCGATGTCTGGCGGCACCGGGTGCGCTCAGTGGCGGGATCAGCTATTTTCGGGTGCATTGGATCGACGCGGAGCACAACCGCGAGAACGCCAAAACCAAGCTCAAGATGCCGGTGATGACGATGGGCGGCACCGCGAGCTTTGGCGCTCACCTGAAGGGCCAGATCGAGCCGCTCGTCGAGAGGCTTCACGCGGTCATGATTGACGAGTGCGGGCACTATCTTGCCGAAGAGCAGCCCGCGCGCGTAGCGGACGAGTTACTCCACTTCTTCGCGGAAGAGGGTGTATGAGCGGCGTCGATATTGCCGGGTTCACCGCAAAGGCGTGGTTCGGCGGTCTCGCACTCGATGCGCGCGCCATCCACGACGAGGAGCTTGCGAGGGCGCGGCATGCTCTCGCTTATTCGAAAGACCTGATCGGGAACGACCGTATGCGCGGTTTACGAGGTGGGCCCGCACGGCATGGCAAGAAGCAAGGGAGGCGGATGCATGAAGCTGCAGCACGCTGAAGATCAGAACACGCAGAGGGGCTCATCGGAGTCTTTCTCCGGTACCGCATGGCAGCAGACGCTTGCGGTCGGCGAGGCGCCCAACCCGCTGCATGTGGCGCGGGTGACATTTGAGCCCGGCGCGCGCACTGTATGGCACGCGCACCCGCACGGCCAGGTTCTGATCGCCACCGCCGGTGTCGGCCGGTTCCAGTCGGCATGGGGACCGGTGCTGCCGCTGCTGCCCGGCGACAGCGTGGCGATCGCGCCGGACGAAAAGCACTGGCATGGCGCAGCGCCCGAACAGCTTTTCATTCACATCTCGATCCAGGCTGCGGACGATCGGGGGCAGCAAGCGACCTGGATGGAACCGGTCAGCGACCAGGACTACGCGCGTGCGCCGGGGGTGCCGGCATGACGAAGCCGTTACAGGTCGGCATCATTGGAGCCAGCGCAGAGGGTGGCTGGGCACGTGAGTCTCACGTTCCCGCCGTTCAGGCACTGCGTGGCCTGGAATTGGGCGCTGTCGTCACAACGAGCCAGGCAAGCGCAGACAAGGCGGCGAAGGCCTTTGGCGCGCGTGCGGGTTATGGCAGCGCCGAAGCGCTGTTTGCCGATCCCGCAATCGACATTGTCACCGTTGCAGTCAAGGTTCCAGACCATCACGATCTTGTGCTGGGCGCGCTCCGAGCGGGAAAGCATGTGTACTGCGAGTGGCCGCTCTCTCCGACATTGCCGCAAGCGGAAGAGCTGGCTGAGGCCGCAAGCAAAACAGGTGCACGCGTGGCGTTGGGTCTGCAGGCGCGCTTCAATCCCGCGGCCCGTGCCGCGGCCAAGCGGGTGAGCGGCGGCCGGCTGGCGCGGGGCTTGCCCCCCTCGCCCGCCTCCGTCATGG
>CALMAP010000418.1:10542-12760 GCA_937859825.1 uncultured Terriglobus sp.
GCGGCCCGCGGGGGTTGGGGCCGCCCGGCGCGCTGCACCCCCCCGGCCCGGGCCGCGGCCAAGCTGGTGAGCGGCGGCGCTGTTGGCCGGGTGCTAGGTGTGCGCTGCTACTCGACCTGCCACGCCTGGGGCGCGGAGGTCGAGCCTGGAATGGTGTTCGCCGAAAAGCCTGAGGCTGGAGTCAACCTGGTCTTTATACAGGCTGCGCACACCATCGATCTTGCCATCGCTTTGGCCGGCGAGCTGGCCGATGTTTCCGCTCTTGCGGCACGTCAATTTCCCGAACCAAGGGTCAAGGGAGAGGGCCGACAGGTCCGGCGGGAGACGTTCGACAAGGTGCTCCTCCATTCTCAACTCAAGGACGGCGGCACGCTCAATGTGGACACCACCGGTGGGCTACCCGCAGACGCGACGCCTTTCGAATTGGAGATACGGGGAAAGACAGGTGTGCTGCTGCTGGAAGGCGGCGCGCCGCGTGGCTTCCAATCGGGACAGATGAAACTGACTCTGAACGGAGATCCCCATCCAGTAGAAGAAGGTGAGCTGGCGGAATTGCTCGTTCCGGCAGTGAACGTAGGCAGCGTGTACGCAGCGCTTCGCGATGACATTCAGAGCGGGACCGCTGTCGCGCCCGACTTCGAACACGCCGTGCGCCTGACGCGTCTGGTCGACGATCTGCTTGCTTCTTCTGCTGAAGGTCGACGTCGCGATGCGAGTCATTGGCCACGGCGCGGGGGCACGGCAAATGCTTGAGGCTCTGCACAGCAAGCCCAACGCCTTCGTTCCTCGCGTCGTCGGTCAACCCATCCCTCGTATGGACGGAAGGCACAAGGTCACCGGCACTGCGCGATTTACCGCAGAGCACCACCCGGACGGCCTCGTTCACGGAGTTGTAATCGGGAGCGCGATCGCGCGCGGCCGTGTCGCGGCGGTTCACACGGCGGCGGCGGAGGCTCTCCCCGGCGTGATCGTCGTGATTACGCCAGCCTCCGCGCCCAGGCTGAAACCTCTGCCGGACAAGGTACAGGGCATCCAGTATTCGGGCGAAGGCGGCCTGATTGAAATGCTTCTGCCGATGCAGGACGACCGCATTCACTACGCGGGGCAAGCTATCGCAGTCGTAATCGCGGAAAGCTTCGAGCAGGCGACTTTTGCCGCAACACAGGTACAGGTCAGCTATGAGGAAGACGTGCCAGAACTCGCGCTTGACAGGGCGACTCGGCGATCCAGGCCCGACAGCTACTGTGGCATGGAACCTCTGCAGCTATCGACCGGCAATCCCGCCAAGACATTCCAGCAAGCAGAAGTAAAGCTCGAACGAGAGTACGAGACTCCTGCCCATTTCCATAGCGCGATCGAGACGCTGGCGACCGTCGCTGAATGGAGGAAGCAGGGCGGAGCAGAGGTACTTCTGATCTACGACACTACGCGCGTCATCAAGACAGCGAACGCGGTGCTGGCGCACTGCCTCGACGTGCCCGAGTCCGACATCCACCTTGTGGTCAAGTTCCTGGGCGGATCCTATGGGTCCAAGGCGTGGATGTTCGGCAACGTCCTGCTTGTGGCCAGCTGCGCACGCGCCATCGGCCGGCCGCTTAAAGTCGAGTGGAGCCGGCAGCAGATGTTTGAGTTGAACGGCTATCGTCCGGTCACGCGTCAGACGATGCGGATCGGCGCGACTCTTGCGGGAAAGATTACCTCGTTATCGCACGATGCCGTGTCCCCAACATCTGCGGTGAGCGGCTATCCCGAGCCGGTTACCGGCATGACGATGATCATGTACGACGTGCCCAACCTCGCCATCTCGCAGGAGATCAGGCATTTGAATCTTCCAACGCCATCGCCGATGCGCGGCGTCGGTGTGCTGGCGGGGGGCTGGGCGCTCGAAACCGCGATGGATGAGCTGGCGCACGAACTAGGCATGGACCCCGTTGAACTGAGGATGCGTCACGATGCCAAGAAAGGTCCGTTATCCGGTCACCCTTTCTCGTCGAAGCACCTCGACCAATGCTTGGAGCGTGGACAGAAACTGATTGGGTGGAAGCAGCGCAGAGCCTATCCGGCGAACAGACAGGAGGGGCGCTGGGCTACGGGGCTGGGTGTCGCGGCCAGCCCCCTTCCCCCCGTGCAGGACCAAGCGGCCGCCCCGGCGCCCTTGCGGGCGCCCGACACGTAGCCGTCGTCGGCGCTGTTCGACAGCACGCCGGGGGAAGGCGCG
>CALMAP010000419.1:0-7270 GCA_937859825.1 uncultured Terriglobus sp.
CCGCAACACCGTTTGATGAACTACAACGGCAGCTCGCCATCCTCGGCTGCTACCGCCGCAGCCCGCATCATTTCCGGCCCGTTATTGCGCACATTCCAACCTTGGGATTTGCTTTGAACATTTCCATCTCGTCTGACTCGTAGGGCCGCAGCAGGTCGAGCGGCAGGCGTTCCGTCTCTTCCCTGTCCAGCCAGCGATCGTAGTCGCGCACGTGCAGGATGACCGGCATACGGGGATGGATCTTCGCCATCAGCTCGTTGGCTTCCGTCGTCACAATCGCGAAGGACTGGAGCCAGTGGCCCTCCCTGTCCTTCCAGGCGTCCCACAGCCCCGCAAAGGCGAAGGGTCCACCACTACTCAGTTCGAAAGCGTAGGGCTGCTTCGGAGGCTTCCCTTGCTTCGGCCACTCGTAAAAGCTTGAAGCCGGAACCAGGCAGCGCCGTTTCTTGATCGGCTCTCGCCAGGTCTTCGCTGTGGTGATCGATTCCGACCGTGCGTTGATGGTGGACAGGCCCTTGGCATCGTCCAGATCCTTCGTGAAGAACGGCACCAGACCCCAGCGTGCCAGCACCAGTTCCCGCTCGCCTGTCTCACGGCTTTGCCGGATGATCGGCTGGTGCGTTGTCGGAGCTACGTTGTAGTCCGCATCCGGCATCGGCAACTCTGCAGGAGTCGGCTGCGCGCGGAAGTGTTCCGCTAGCTTCTGTTTGTCGCTTCTGCGAACGTACCGGCCACACATCTAATAGCTCCATCCGCCAGTCCTGATGCACAGCGGTCCAGAGATTTTGCATGAAGTCGCAAGCTCATCGGTTACGTGGGCGATGAGGCGGTACTCCCTACACTCTCCCCGGCTCTTCCAGCCAGCTATGGCAAGACCGCTGGCGAGAACGGTCCAGACAGAAGCTTTCCCTGCTGGGTTCATACGGAAGATCTCTATTCATCCTACGAGCACAGACGGAAACCGACAGACAACGGTGGGCTTCCGCGTAGTTAGCGTTCTACCCTTCCAGTGTTCTGAGTGTTTGACCCGGAGCCTGGTGTGCGACACAGACCCTTCCTGAGCATAGAGCCGCTTGAGGTGAAAGCATCCAAACAGGAGGTGAGTCACATGGCAGAGACAAACGACATCCTCCCAGAGCTACCGCCCGACGCCTTCCAGAAGCAGGACCAGGGAGATGACGCGAACTTTTATGCCCCAGCGCGGCTGGTCTCCCACATCGACGAAGCAGCGACACGGGCGCTCACCGCCTATTATCGGCTGACACTGCGCGCTGGCGACACGTTGCTGGACCTCATGTCAAGCTGGATAAGCCATCTGCCACCGGAGATGGACTTCGCCGAGGTCATCGGCCACGGCATGAACGCGGAGGAGCTAAGCGCGAACCCTCGTCTCACCCGCAGCTTCGTGCAGGACCTGAATCGCAGCCCCGTCCTGCAGTTAGAGAGCGGTAGTTGCGATGCTGCGATGTGCTGTGTCGGCGTTCAATACCTGCAACGTCCTCTGGAGGTGTTCGCTGAAGTGTTCCGCGTTCTGCGGCCAGGAGCGCCCTTCATCGTCAGCTTTTCCAACCGCTGCTTTCCCACCAAGGCAGTGGCGATCTGGCGTTCGCTCGATGATCACGGACACGCTGCTCTGGTACGTCTCTACCTTGAGCACACCGGCTTTCACGACATCAGCACAGAAATCCTGCGGAATGGCTCCCAAAGCGATCCGCTGATCGCAGTTCTGGGAAGCGCTGAGGTCTTGCTTAGAGCGCGTCGGACGACGTTCCACTATCTACAACGGCGGCAGCAGAATAGAAAGCTCTTCTTTCCGCAAACCTGACTCTGTGAAGATCCCAGCCGCCCAGTACCTAAACGAGCGCGTCCAGCAGGAGCTAAGGCCGTTCATTGACGGCGTGTTGTGCGACCCACTCTAAAGCTTCTCGGCTCATAATCTTGGCGAGCCCATGCAGCTAACGCAGACATTTGACGTGACGTGTTGTTCGCTTTCGGTGAAGAAGATCATTGCACTTTGGCCATGTTTCACTTCGTCAACGCCGATCAGAAGCCGTGCAGGAATAGAACGCCAGCCGTTGTCAAATGCCAAGATATCCTTCAGCAATTCCGATCGCTGTTCGGCTCCATACAGGTGTGAGCCTTTGGAGAAGTGTGTTGGCTGCTGAAGCGCTGCCACACCAGAATGCGCCCACCATCATGGCTGGACCATACCAAACGGCCACCTGGCATTGGAATTGCTTGCTACCGAACTATAGAACTGCGCTGAGGTGTGCGGCCGGATCATTTACCCTTGCAGGATGGCACAAGACTTCCAACAGCGTTCTCAGCAGTACCTCTCCAGCATCGATGCGGAGATCACGCGGCTGCAGCAATTGCGTGAGCAGGTTGCTGGAGTAACGAACAACAGCACACCGGAGGACGCCGCCCCGAAGAACGCTCGTAAAGGCATGAGCGAAGAAGGCCGCAGGCGAGTCGCCGAGGCGCAGAAGAAACGTTGGGCCAAGCTGAAGAACGAAGCCAGAGCGGCCGCGAAGCCCGTGAAGAAGTCGGCGAAACCCGTGAAGGCTAAAGTCGCAAAGAAGACCGCAGCGAGAAAGGGTGCCGCCAGGACGAGCGTCACTTCGGCAGCAGCAACTTCGACGGACGCCGGCTAAGCCAGAACCACGGCAGGCAGGCTCGTGCCTCATGGTTGATCTGGTTGACTGCTGCTCAAAGTTCCCTCTGTCCGGCTGCAATTCGAGCACTTGCGTCATCCCGAGGTTTCGCTCACCAGTGGGTTGTTGCGGACAGCCATCTTTGCTGCGAGGGTAATTGGCTCAGGCACCGGTCAAGCCCGCTCAGAGGAACTCGTACCCTGCTGCAGGCGTGCACTCTCCCCACAGAGCCTCAAGTCTCTAGAAGCCGGATGCGCATTGGTCTAATGCATCAGTCGAGTCAGTCACAGACCAGGTTTCCTATGCCCGGTGTTCTCCTAGCATTCGGGTCTCCAAATTCCACTTGAACTGCTGTCCTGGACGACATGACAGGGCAGCAAGTGCGAAGTGATGAGGAGCGCGGCCCGTAAGTGCATATCCCGTCCATACTGCCCTAGTGAATAATCAGTGAGTGCATTACCCTGTAGTCGCCAATTGAGAGCGATTGGGCGGATTACTGACGATATGCCGACTTCGCAGGACTGATCGCACACGACTTCAGGCGTTAGCTGTTTCTTCCTTCACTGGCCGCATAAAAAAGAGCACCTCGGCGCAGATGCCTGGGTCGCCGAGGTCGGACACCAGTCCGTCTTGAACCGACTCCATTTGCTCGCCGAACGCCCAAGCCAAGGCCGGATGATTTGACGGAAGCATCCGCGCGATTTGTTGTGCGAGCGCTTGATCTCGTTCAACCAACCTGTGAATCACGAGCAGCAATAGAACTCTTCGCTTGGAGCTGGCGGCCAATTGCTCGGCAGCCGTGCGAACACTCTGAAGGCCGGCGTTTGCGGCATAGATGAGTGTAAGCAGAACCGCGATGCCAGCAGGATGGGCATGAGTCTACGCAATACCTGATTGGACCACCTTCGTGCGCTTATAGCAATTCAAGAACGATCATCGGCCAAGCCCCAAAGCGCCCGTCATACCTTGCTGCCAGGTCACTATCAGAGCTCTTCGAACAAAGAAATGGACTTTGCAGGGAGCTTCTCTTCCAAAAAGTTGAGCGCTTTTTGCTCGTGACCCTTCGGATGCTGTTCTCTCCAAAGGACTCGTAACAGTGATGGCCACTCACGGCGAAGAACCCGCGTTCGCGTTACCTTCGCATGGCAGGCTAGGCAGAGAGAGATCATCAGCTTAGGATCACTGTTCCCCGGCTTCCGATGATGGACGGCGAGGGAGCGCTTTCCCCGCTTTAACGTGGTGCATCCAGGTACCGCGCATCGGTAGCCATCGCGCGCGAAGACCTCTTCCCGATGTCCGCCGAAGTATTCTTCATCCTGCCGTTTCAGCGTGTAGCAGGTCGCACAGAGGCCCAAGGCGAGAACCTTATCGTTCCCGCAGGGGCAACAGATCGACCATTGGACGACTCGCGCCATCTTCTACATCACCCACTGCGGAGGCGGGTCAACGCTCTCTACGTCCACTAGCCAGCCGTGGACCAGGGAGCAAGCTCCGTCAGCGCCCTGGACGATGCAGGCGGCTCCCAGGTCATCTTGCCCGCTCACGCCGTCGAGCAGCTCGCGGCCGATCGTTTCGCCTTTAATCACCGTGTCCAGACCGAACATATTAGCACGCCTTCCGACTGGAGCTGGACTGTACGAAATGCGTACAGCCCACCGAAAGCGGTCTTTATTGACGCGTTAGCAGGTCTCATTTTTACCAGTTTTAGGTTTGTGTTTTCGATCGAATCTGCTGCGGTTTACGGCGAGCGTAGGAGAATGTTCGACTGCCCATGACCATACGGGTTGGATCTGTTTTACAAGGGATCGCGCCACTTCCGTCGCGGCGTAATCGACTCGAATCGGCACCTGCACAACCACAGTTCGAGAGACAAGGCCATCGCGTTCAAGCGTCCTCAGTGTGGCTGTCAGCGACTTTTGGCTGACGCCTTCCAACCGTTCGAGTAAACGGGAGAAACGAAGGGGTCCGTCATCGCAAAGTTCGGCCAAGACCCAGAGACTCCACTTGTCCAGCAGCCGTGCCAGAAGTTCGCGCAATCGATGCTGCTCGCTTGCCGGCACTTTGGCGCACAGATCAAGAAGCTCAGGTTCGGCTCCACTCCGCTTTCCACTCTTCACTTTGTTACCTCCAGGTACCTGATTGCCACAGGATACAAGAAGCGGGATGATGGAAGCATGAATGAACCATGGACAACCAAGCAGATCCCCAGCCAGGCCGGAAAGCGCATCATCGTGACGGGAGCAAACAGCGGCATCGGCTTCTACACTGCTCTGGAGCTCGCAAGGGCGGGTGCCGATGTAACTATCGCATCTCGAAATGCGCAAAGGGTCAAAGAGGCGGCACATCGAATCACGACCGCTCTCCCGAACGCGTCGGTCCATACCGGGACCATCGACACCTCCGATCCAAAGTCCGTCTCAAAGTTTGCAGAGGCTCAACTTTCCGATCCGCGGCCGATCGACATGCTGATTAACAATGCTGGGATCATGGCATTGCCGAAGCGTGAGGTCTCCGTGGATGGGTATGAGCTACAGTTTGCCACCAACGTGCTCGGTCCGTTCCGCCTGACGGGCCTGCTGCTGCCGGCGATCCTGAAAGCCGACGCGCCAAGAGTGGTAACCGTCTCCTCATACGCGCATACACGCGGAGGGCCGACACCGATGACAGACCTCGACTCGAAAGAAAGTTACGCGCCGGTGCGTGCCTACTCGAAGACCAAACTCGAGAACATCCTGTTCACACGTGAGCTGCAACGCCGGGCCGGGACGCGGCTTCTCGCCACGTGCTGCCACCCGGGAGCTTCCAGAACAAACCTCGGCAACAACACCGTCTTCATGATGAAGCTGATCACCTTCTTCATGCAGCCGATCCTGCAGAGCGCGGCACAAGGGGCCGAGCCGACGCTAATGGCAGCGACCTATCCGGAGGCGGAGCCTGGCGGGTACTACGGTCCAGGTGGGTTGTTCAAGCTTCGCGGGCACCCGATTGAGGCAAGAACGACCGATGCAGCAAAGGATCTACCCGGAGCAAAGGAACTCTTCGACAGGTTGGAACAACTTACCGGCACTGTTTTTCGCTTCTAAGTGCAGCTTTCACGAAGCACTAGCCACACATCGCCATAGGTCGAATGTTGGAGGATGCGGCCCGAGCTGGGGTCGACGGCATCAGCCGGAAGTAGAAGCGGGCAGCCATCTATATGAAGTAGGTACGGAAACACCCAGGCTGCTGGACACATCGCGAGCTGGCACTCCGCTCGCGAGCAGCTTTTTGCAAACTTTACCTTGCTCTACGTCATCAACCGTGATCGTCCGCCTTATCCACCCAAGCTGACGTGCGACTTCGAGCCCGGCACGGGTTCGCTCGAGGATCAGTTCCCTTTCCATCTCAGCCAGGCTCGCCATGACGTGTAAGAAGAACCGGCCGGAAGCCGTGCCGGTGTCGATGGAGTCCGTCAGGCTTTTCAACTGCACTCCTGCCCCTAAAGCTCACCGACCCTATCGACCATTGCTTGACGCTCCGGCCAAGCCGGTCCTGCTTCCAAACCACAAGGGTGTCCCCGAGCGAAGGTGTTCCCGAGCCCGAGCGAGACCAACGCGTGCAGCCCGGCTACAGCTTGCCCGATCTTCGAAGCTCCCCTTGCATCCGGCTTTCACTACCGTTTCTTGACAGGCGATTTCTTCTTCGGAACTCGTCTTTGTGCCCACGCAGCGAACATTGCATTTGGAAGTAGTTTTTGGGAAGCGTAAATTAGCGATCACGCAAATCATGTTCTCGATGCTGATCCTCTCGTTTTCTTTGTTTGCGAGAAGGCCTTCTCGACGAGTGGCCGCCGAACTCTAGTCACACTCACCTCTGTCACCCGTTGAATACTCAAAAACAGCAGAGAGCATAGACCGTTGCAGGCGCCCGTACAACGATGCTGCCGCTCGACCCAAAGAGATTGTGATCTGACATATGTTTCTCAAACGTCTTGGTCTTTCGCTTTTCGTTCCACTTGCGATGACACATGCGAAAACGTAAACACGCATCAGCCTGGTTGGTTAGGCTGCCGCATGAACCAGCCATCCTTTGCCTGTGTTTATACTCGTTCGATGAAAGCATCTCTACGTGTTTCTGGATTGTTACTGGCCTTTGTATTTACGGTGGTTCCTGTCAACGCTAAAACACCGAAGGCGGTGAGTGCAAAACGCTTCGATCTGGCTGCACAAGCCGCTTTGACAGCAATGAAAGCACGCGCAGCCGACCTTAAAATCCAAGGTGTAGCCGTAGTGACCTTTGCGCCAGGTGACGCGGTTGGCGGTTGGATGTCAGAGATGGCAGTCATTGGCCAGTTCACTCGAACCTCCTCCGAAGATCCCGGCAACAATCTCCTCGGAATCGCTTACGCCAAAGCGGCAGAAGCAGCAAACACCCTGAAAGATAGCGGGACATCCAGTCAGAAACCGATGACGGGTGAATTTGGATGGAAGGGCGGAGTTGTCGCGAAGACGGCAAGCGGCATCATCATCGTCGCCTTCAGCGGCGGAAAGCAATCGGAAGACGTCGTAACAGCAAAAGCGGGTCTTGACGTTCTGAAGGATCGTCTATAACCGGCTCAGGCGTGTATAGTTCCGTAT
>CALMAP010000419.1:7280-7649 GCA_937859825.1 uncultured Terriglobus sp.
TATTTGCAGGCCGAGGCTCTTCGAGTGCGACCATGGACGAACACGTCTCACTGCTTGGACCAAACGGGACCTTTCCTAGCGGTATCGTAAACCAGGATTTCTGAGAACATCAGAGCGCGTTTGTCTTCAAGCCTTCAACTAGCAACTAGGCACGCTTCTGTTAGCGTATACCCTTCCGCGACAGGACCGCGAGCATCCCTGGCTAGCACAAAGGGTCTGTTCTGCAACGTTCAATTCTGCACAGTGTTCTGACCGCGCCCGCGCACTTAAGCCACGCCACCAGCAGAGCTGCGAAGGCTTTCACAAACTTTCGTTTGTTATAAGGCGGGTTCGTCCGTTTCCTGCCCCACAAGCCCACTTGTGAGGACT
>CALMAP010000420.1:0-3578 GCA_937859825.1 uncultured Terriglobus sp.
GCCCAGTTGGGACCGAAATGGAATCGGCAGAGCTGGGCAGAGCTGTCAGCAGCGTCAGAGTCAGGCTTGCAGCGCGTACGAACTCCGATGCCGGTAAGCGGAAGATCGCCAGTGTGTCCGTGCTCTGCCCTTCGCGAAAGTATGGGGCAGAACTGCCAACCTGCAGGTACGTATCGCCAAGATTCATGCCGGTCACCTGCACAATCGTATCGCCGCTTGCGGCTGTCACGCTCGCCGGAACAATTGCGCTTATCGCCGGCAGCGGCCTTTTGACCGCGAGAAGCAGCGTATTTGAGAGGTTTCCGTCTGATGCGGCGTTTGAGACGCTGATGTTCAGCGCACCCTCATTCCCGGTATTGGCGGCGGTAAGGGAAAATCCCAGTTGTGTGTCACTCACGTAGGTAGTCGTCACGGCAGAACCATTGACCAGCACGATGGAACTCGGAACGAAACCACTCCCAGCAACAGAGACGACCGAAGTATCTCCTCGCAAGACACTTGAGGGCGACAGCGCGTTCACCACCGCGAACGGTGGCTGCGGTTTTATCTGGAGCGAGAGCGCGTTGGAAACATTCCCACCATCCGCCCTGTTGGAGATGGCAATGTTGAGGGTGCCCTCGCTGGCCACATCGCTCGACGTGAGAACGAGATGCAATAGCGATGGGCTGCTGTAAGTAGTGGTTCGTGCAGAACCATTGACCAGCACAGTCGAGGAAGCTACAAAACCGCTACCTGTGAGCGTGATGATGGATGGAGAGCCTTTGTAAATGCTGACCGGCGCAATACCTGAAAGCATTGCAAAGGGTGGCTGTGGTTTGACCGGCAGGGCCAGCAGATTGGATACGTTGCCGCCAGCAGCGACATTCGAAACGGCGATCGTCAACGTGCCGGTTGCTGCTACGTCTGCCGCAACAAGAGCAAAGCTCAATTGCGTGGGGTTTATGTATCCAGTTACCCGTGCAGTGCCGTTCACCAGAATCATGCTTGATGGAACAAAACCGCTACCGGTGACGCTCACGGTAGCAGCGGTGCCTTGAAAGACACCTGCCGGATCCATGCTGTTGAGCGTGGCAAAAGGCGGCTGCGCCTTCACCGGAAGCACTACTGAGTTCGACACTGTTCCGCCTGCAGCGGTATTCGAAACGGTGACGGTCAGTGTGCCGGCAGCGGCAACGTCCTGGCCCATGAGAACAAAGCTGAGTTGCGTTGAACTTACGTATGTCGTTGTTCGTGCGGAACCATTGACCTGCGCAACCGAGTTCGGCAGAAACCCCGTCCCGGCAAGGGTGACTGTAGTCGTTGTACCCGCAAATACAGTTGACGGATCGACACTGCGAATCTCTGCGAGTGCAACGTTTGTGGATTGTGTAGGCGGTGCTGGCGCCGGGGCGGAGATCTCAGTGGTGCTGGCAGAAGAGCCACTTCCACAACCCACAACAAGGAAAGGCAGAGCGCTGCCAAGCAGCGCAAAGGAGAGCAGGAGTTTCACGGTCTCAGAATTTTACTTGCCTTACTCCATACAGAAAGCCAACTCTCGCGCACTGTTCAGGTGATCAAAGCGGAATGCCAGGTACTCGTAAGGTGTTGCCGCCTTAGGAAACCAATCGTCTGAGTGGTTTGTTTCCACGACGGCACCTTCCTGCGGCCACTCTTTGGCCTGGTCTGTTGGTGTCTCAAAGTCGATGCCCCTTGTCTCAGTGAGACCGTGTCAAAATGATGGAATCACCACATCTTCTCCTCTGATTGCAAACGCAGGATGTCTGAAGTGGGATGCTGAACTGCAGATTGATCTGGACGTGCTGGCTTGTCATGCAGGACGAATGTGGCGGGTTCGATGGCGTTGGCGTTGAGGACAAGCAGCGAATGAGTTCAAGGCAGTTCCTACCCAGTGAGACCTCTACGGGAAGAGCAACGTCTGTCGGCATAGGTTCCGCGAAGCAGCGGGTGGTTTCGCCGAAGAAGGCGGACCGTAACCTCACGAAAACATCCGTGACACAGGCCACAAGCATGCGTTTTGCCGTGAAGAAATCCGGCGGTGCAGACACATCAATTCCAGGCGGGCGCAGCACGGCCGAGATGCTGAAGCAGGGTGCCGAGTCCCGCACAGTGGAGCGGGTTGATGCGAGAGGGCAGCAGATGCAGCTGCTTCTGCTGGATGAAGACGCGGCCGTTTTGCGCGTGATTTCGGAGATCGCCACGGAGATGGGGTTCGTGGTGCATGCCTACAGAAATGCCAGTCTTGCCGAGGGGCCGCTTGATCGTTTGAGCGTCGATATCGTGCTGATGGACCTGCGCTCCATCAAGAGCGGCATGCACACACTTGAGTCACTGCGTCATCGCATGCCGCGCGTGCCCATTGTGGTGATGACTGCTTTTGCCACCGTCCACTCTGCCGTGGACGCGATGCGACGGGGGGCAAGCGACTATCTCACAAAGCCATTTGGCCTCGATGAACTGACAGGCACGCTCCGAAAGGTGGCACAGCAGCGTGAGTTCGATCTGGAAAGCCGCAGGCTGCGTGAGCATTTGCAGAACAATCCGGAGTTCATGGGGGTCTTCGGAACTTCCGCTTCGATACAGAAACCGCTGCGCATGGCAGCGAAGGTCGCGTTTGCATCGCACCCCGTTCTGATTGTGGGCGAAAGCGGCACAGGCAAGCAGATGCTGGCCTCGGTAATCGCGCGAGGCAGCCGGCTTCTGGGGCAGGCCGGCAGCGTGACTGCGTCAGGTGCCGAGACACATGCCCTCGCTGCTGTTTCTGCAAAGATCGAACCAGAGCCACCGTTTTTTTCTGTAGATTGTGGAGCGCTTTCCTCTGCCCTTCTGGAAACAGAGTTGTTCGGGTATGTAAAGGGCGAGGGCACCGATCAGAAGGAAGAGCGCCATGGCGCACTGACAGAGCCTGGGGGTGGGGCGGTCTTCCTGGACTCGATCTCCGAAATGCCTCTTGAACTTCAGGCAAAGTTGCTCCGCGCAATGCAGGACCGCCGCATACGCCCGGCAGGCGGGGCTTCTACCCGGCCTGTGACGGTCCGGATCCTGGCCGCAAGCAGCCGTGATCTGCCGGCGTTGGTGGAGAGCGGCCTGTTTCGCAAAGATCTCTACTTCCGCTTGAATGTTGTCAATCTGCGCATCCCGCCGCTGCGCGAGCGGACGGAAGACATTGCCGTTCTCGCGGAGTACTTCCTGCAGCAGCACTGCCCCGATCGCGGCATGAGCATGTCGTTCAGTGCGGACGCGGCACAAGCTTTAAGCGGTTACCCCTGGCCGGGCAACGTACGCGAGTTGGAAGCGGTTGTGGAGCGGGCGTGTGCCATCTCCACGGGGCCCATCATTCATTTGGTTGATCTGCCCACAGAACTGCAAAATACCGCGGCAGAGATGCAGGCGGCCATGCGCATCGATGCGCGCAGGATGCAGGATCTGCCCTCCGGTAGCGGTGCTTCCGATCGCGAAGGCATCATCTCCATCGCCGATTTGGAGCGGCAGGCGATTCTCAATGCGCTGAAGAAGCTGAATGGCGATAAATTAAAAGCAGCAAAGATGCTGGGCATCGGCAAAACAACGCTATACCGCAA
>CALMAP010000420.1:3588-28550 GCA_937859825.1 uncultured Terriglobus sp.
GCATCGAAGACGAATGATAACGGCGTACCGGCCAATGATCCGTTACGACGTGCTGTGCAACAATTGCAGGTATCGCTTTACTCTGCTTTCTGGTTTCTTTTCTCTTCAGGTTCTGTGGCTCACCGGAGATGAGCTATGGACACGAACACAGTTCCGGCGCGTACCGTTTTGCTGGTCACGGCGCTGGAGGGCGCTGCTGGCCTTGCCGCCGCCGTGAGTGAACACGCTGAGGTGGTTGTCGAGTTGGTGCGCAACCGCCGCTCTGCGCTCGCCTCGTTGCGACGCTATCAGTTCGACGTTGTCCTGGTGGACATTGCTCTCTCCGAAGTCGAAGTGACCTCGACAGAGATGCTTTGGCAAAATGCCGAGGGCGCGATGCCGCTGGAGCTTGACCTGAGAATGCTCGGCTCGACGGGGGTGATACGCGTGCTCAGCACATTACTGGACCGCCGCGAGCAAATGGAGGCTAGCGTCCGCGAAGCTGTGACGCGGGCTATTGCTGAAGAGGTGCGCAGCACCGTCACGGGTCTGCTTCTCCAGAGCGATCTTGTACTGCGGGACAAAGCGCTTTCTCCGGCCGTGGAAGCAAAGGTTCGCGAAATGCGTGCTCTTGCGGATGGTTTGCGGGTGAGGCTCCGGCCGGTCTAGCCTGACGCCTTCGCAGGCCGCAAAGTCAACCGGGCGTCTCTGCTATGCTGCCGGTACGCCGGTCATCTTCAGCAGGATGGCAAATTGTTTTCCTGCGTTCGGACGAGGCAAGAGGGAGCACACATTGGCTGAAGCAGTAACCATCACCGTACGACGCAACGGACCGCTGCGAATTGAAGGCGGCATTAAGCTCATCGACGCCGATGGCGCCGAGTGGGACCTGACCGGCAAGCCTGCGGTTTCACTTTGCCGCTGCGGTGTCAGCGAGAAGCGCCCGTTCTGCGATGGCAGTCACAACAAGATCGGATGGCAGTGCAACGCATCTCCCGGCAACCTGACCGGTGGCGAGGCCGGAGCCAACAACGTAATGGCTCCGGTGTCCGGCAACCTGACAGGTCCATCGACCGAGCCTGCCAAGTAAACCCTTCAAGAGAAAGCACCGCGTTGTGCGGCCAAACAGACGGAGAGCGATGACGAAGCGGTGGCTGCAGTGCGCGGTGTGTGCAGGATGGTTCGCGGGTCTTGGGCTGGCTTATTCGCAGGCGGCTCGTCAGCCGGCGCCTGATCCTGCCGCGATGGAAATGTCGGCCTCGCAACTGCTGGTATACGTGGGGCAGTATCGGCTCGCGAATCATCCTGAGACCACGCTTGCTGTGTACCTGAAGGACGGCAGCCTGACAGTGGATTCTGAGCGGATGTTTCCTATCTCGCTCAAAGCCGAGTCGCCGGACCACTTCTTCGCGCCAGGTACGCCTGCTCGTTTCGTCTTTGAACGAGACCCGTCAGGCAAGGTGACGGGATTGAAGCCCGGTGGAGCAGGCGGTCGCGGTGCCGCGCAGGAGACGACCTACAGCCGCATCGGCACTGAAGCTGCTCCTCTAAACCACGGTTTGAAATACGTGCGCACGGAGGCAATGGTGCCGGTGCGTGACGGTGTGAAGCTGCACGTGGTTATCCTTCGCCCTGAAGGATCTGAGAAGAGCGGGCCGCCTCTGCCGGTCCTGCTTGACCGCACACCCTACGGCGCAAACGGTTCAAACAGCAGCGTGAATGGCAGCAAGCCGGAGCTTGCCGCGAGCGGGTACATCTTCGTCTTCGGGGACATTCGAGGGCGGTACGGTTCGGAAGGTCAGTTTGTCATGAACCGCCCTGTGGTTCATAAGCTTGGCGACCATACTGAGGCGAAGCTTGTGGACGAAAGCAGTGACTGCTACGACACCGTTGCTTGGCTCGTACAGAACCTGCCGAACAACAATGGCCGCGTGGGTGTGCTGGGCGTCTCATACCCGGGATTTCTCGCCATGATGGCCGGTGTTGATCACCACCCGGCGGTGAAGGCGATCAGTCCGCAGGCACCCATGACCGATGTATGGATGGGAGATGACTTCTTCCACAATGGCGCACTGCGCGAGACGTACGCGTTCGATTACTCGCAGCAACTGGAGCGCAGCAAGGTGGACCAGGCCGTGAGCGCGACAGCCGACCCCTTCGACTACTTCCTGACCAACGTGAATTTCGCGGGCGCCGCTGCCGCTGCCAACAGCAGTGATCTGCCCACGACGAAACACATCATTGACAAACCGGAGTATGCCGAAAGCTGGCGGGCGATGGCCGTGCAGAAGCGGCTGGGCAAGCCGGAGGTTCCCACGTTGGAAGTCGGCGGCTTCTTCGACCAGGAAGACATGTGGGGCACGCAGGCGGAGTATGCCGCCCTTCGTCCGCATGAAGACACGAATGATCCGCAACGCAAAGTGTTCCTTGCGCTGGGCCCCTGGAACCACGGTGGCTGGGCCGGAAACGGCCGCACATTGGGGCAACTCGACTTCGGCGAGCCGACCGGCGATGAGTACCGCAAAACCATCGAGGCGCCGTTCTTCGAGTTCTACCTGAAAGACAAGCCGGGCTTCTCACTGGAAGACACCGCCACCTTCCGCACCGGCGTGAACCAGTGGCAACATTACAACGTGTGGCCACCGGTCAGCGGCTTCAAGCCTGCGAAACTCTATCTTGGCTCGGGTGGAACGCTCGGGTTCTCTTCAGCATCCAGCAAGACGGAGCCTGTCAGCTACGTCAGCAACCCGGCCAATCCGATCCCATACCGTGAACGGCCCATTCAATCCACCTATGGCCAGGGATCGAAGTGGAGACCGTGGCTTGCGAGTGACCAGAAATTTCTGGACAGCCGCAAAGACATCGCGCGCTTCTCGACGGCAGCGCTCGATCGAGACACCACCATCACTGGTGACATCGTCGCTGACATCTTTGCGAGCACCACCGGCACAGACGGCGACTTTGTTGTGAAGCTGATCGATGCATATCCCGCCGACGCGGCGAACGGCATGGGCGGCTTTCAGGAGATGGTTGTCGACGAGATCTTCCGCGGCCGCTACCGCAAGAGCTTTGAAAAGCCTGAGGCAATCCCCGCAGGCAAGGTGCAGGAGTACAAGTGGAGCCTGCATGCGGCGGACCACACGTTCCTGAAAGGCCATCGCATGATGGTCACAGTGCAGTCCACGTGGTTCCCGCTCTACGATCGCAATCCGCAGACGTTTGTGCCCAAGATCACCACGGCACCTGCGGCGGCCTACCAGCCCGCAACCGTCTCGATTTTCACTTCAAAGGAGTACCCATCGCACCTTGACGTGCTTCGGCCCGAGAGCGAGACAGGCCAGCCCGTGGCATTGCAGCAGTGAGCCGGAAGATTGAGAACGGCACCGATTCTTTGCCAACAGGACCGGCAAATGCGACAGACGCGCTCATTCGCACAATTGCATCGCGCGAGGTCTATCGCAATAAGTGGACGCGCGTTCGTGAAGATGTGATTGAACGCGCGGACGGAGTCCGTGGCATCTACGGTGTGGTCGATAAGGACCCGGCCTGCATTGTCATTCCTCTGGAACGTACCGTGGACGGTGGCTTCGTCACGCTCGTCCACCAGTTCCGCTATACGGTGCAGGGCAGCTATTACGAACTGCCCCAAGGCGGCTGGGAAGTGGCGGACGCCAATCCCGAGGAACTGGCGCGCGGAGAATTGCGCGAGGAGACCGGGCTGAAGGCAGGCCGACTGACCCTGCTCGGCGAGAACTGGATCGCGTATGGCGCAATGCGTCAGCAGCATTCCGTTTGGCTGGCTGAGGACCTGACCCAGGGTGAACCTGACCTGGAAGACGAAGAGCAGGGGCTTACGGTGCATCGTGTGTCCGTTGCAGAGTTTGAGCGCATGATGCTCGATGGCCGTGTGCGCGACAACTGCACGCTGGCAGCCTGGGCCATGTTCCTGCTCTCGGAGAGACACGGAGTTACGCCGCCCCCCAAGCCGGTGAGCTAATGCGCTCGAACTGCGGCTTTTGGCTGACTGTGGTGTTTGGCACCGCGTTGGGGCTGGCCGCACAAACCGGGCACCCGTCTCCTGACCCGGACAGCGATCAGGACGGCCTGAGCGATAGGGTCGAAACCGCGCTGCTTGAAACGTTTCGTCCCACGTTCATGGTCAGTGCGGGGGACTGTTCCGTCAGGCCTGCAAGCTTCATGGCCCATACGCCGCTTCCCGCCGTCGACTCGGAAGACGGCACCATCTATGGTCAGGTGTTCGCTGCGAAAGTGCCGGCGGGTGCAATCGAAATTCACTACTACCATCTATGGCGCAAAGACTGCGGCGAGCTTGGTCACAAACTGGATGCCGAGCATGCTTCGGTGCTACTGCTGGGCGGCAACATGCAATCGGGCGAAGGCTGGAAAGCGGCATACTGGTACGCAGCTTCGCATGAGGACACAGTTTGCGATGCAAGCCAGGTGACCCGCGCTTCTACGCTTCACGCGGTGGAGCATGGACCGCAAATCTGGATTTCATCCGGCAAGCACGCTTCGTTCCTGAGTGAACGGCTCTGCCATGTGGGCTGCGGTGGAGACCGCTGCGAAAAGTCGCAGGAAGTTCCCGTGCGCCCAGTCGTGAATCTCGGAGAGCGAACCGCTCCCATGAATGGTGCCGTCTGGCTCAACTCCAAGGAATGGCCGTTAACGGAGAAGATGAGTCGAAGCGACTTCTCTCAGGCGAGACTGGTGCGTGTAAACCACCTGCCGGGAAGTGATGTGGCGTGGGCGAATCCCCAGAAGCGGCCGGCTCAGGCTGCGCTTTTGGGTGCGAACGCAGGATTGGGAGGCGCGGCAACAGGGGTGGTCGCTGCAGGAACGGCCGTGGATAAAGCGAACCACTCCACCAGCCACGCGCTTCAGACTTCCACCCGGAACACGGGCCATGCTCTGTCCAGGGCATACCATGCAGTCACTCATGCACTCGACAAGGACAAGCAGCCCGGTACTCCTGAGGCGACAAACGCGCCGGACAGGCACTGGGCTGCATCCATGCAGAGACAATGAATTGACTTGCACCGGTTTGTGTTTGGGCATGGCGCGGCTTGGCGTCCGTGATTTTCGCAAACCCTGCTAAACCTGTCCTTCTTGCATTCCGCAGCGATAAAGCCGTCGTTTCGGTCGAAATGACAGGTTCGGTAGCTACACCTGAAGGAGATATGCTTTGGCCACAAGGACCCAGATTCCGGCGGCTGAAGCCGCTTTACACTTGGCGAATTTCTCTGCGAACACATTCGACAGCGAACGTTATTGCACCATCTTCGTACGCCGCGTCATGAAGTCCTGCAGGACGTAGCTGCCGAGCTTTTCAGGACTGGTGAAGTAGGCCTTGCCGCGGCACATAGCGCTGACCCGCTGCACAAACTGCATCAGCGCGAAGTCCTGCGCGAGCAGGAAGGTGTTGATCACGATGCCAGCGCGCTTGCAGCGGTTCACTTCTTCCAGCGTCTCAGCGATAACGAGCGGGTCGAGACCGAAGGCGTTCTTGTAGATGCGGCCATCCGGCATGGTCAGCGCGCTGGGCTTACCGTCGGTAATCATCACGATCTGCTTCATGTCCTTATTGGAGCGACGCAAGATGCGCTGTGCGACACGAAGACCCTCGCGCGTATTGGTGTACCAGGGGCCGACCTTCACACGGGCCACCTGCTGCACCGGCATCTCCTCGGCCGAGTCGTGAAAGAGCACCAGGTGCAGGCTGTCGCCGGGATACTGCGTCCGGATCAGGTGGGAGAGCGCCATCGCCACGCGCTTGGCCGGGGTGAAGCGGTCTTCTCCGTAAAGGATCATGCTGTGCGAACAGTCCAGCATCACCACGGTAGAGCAGGAGCTAAGATATTCCGACTGGCGAATCTGCAGGTCGGCGTACTCCACGTTCAACGGCAGACCGATGCCTTCACGCGCCATCGCCGAACTCAACGTGGCGTTCACGTCCAGGTTCATCACATCGCCGAACTCGTAGGGTTTCGACGAACCGCTGGACTCCACCCCGCTCGCCTCAAAGCGGGTCTCGTGTCGTCCGCTCATGGCGCGGCCCATGCCGCCGAGCAGGTCCTGCAGGGTCTTGTAACCCAGAAAGTCCATTGCCTTGTCGGTCACGTTGAAGCGGGCCTCGCCCTGCGGTGGCGCGGGCTGCGCGATATCGCCGGGGCTGTTGGCGTGGTCGACCTTACCGTCGGTGTACTGGCCCGGCTGCTGCTGTTGCGACTGGATGAAGTTCTCACCCTGCATGCGCTCAATCAAGTCGCTGAGCATCTGCTCGCGCTGCTCGTCCGACATGGCCTCGTATTTTTCCTGCGCCTCGCCGTCCAGGAAGTCGCCTGCTTCCATCAACTGCCGCAGCGCCTCACGAAGGTTCTCCAGCGTGTGCTCACCGTTGAGTTCCTGGAAGCGCGAAAAGGGATCTTGAAAGCCAGAATCGAGCAGGAAATCGCTGAGTGCCTGCATCAGGTCATCCAGCGAAACCTCGCTGGCAAGATCGCCGTTGTATTTTGTGTAACGTGTGCGTTTCATGGAGGCAGCCAGTCATCGGTTAGCAGATTCGCAATTCAGCTTGCTTCTCTGTGGGTTCCAAGTTACTTCGGCTCTGTGCATCTGGAACGGGAATTAGTTAAATCCTCTCTTAGAGCGGTTGCGTGTCTGCCATTCCTGCCCTTCCCGCTCGCGGTCACGACCTTCTTCGGCAAAGTTCGCGGCACGGTCTTTACGGGCCTGCTTTTCTGCCGCGCTGAAGTTGCGCTCTTCGCTGCGGCTCAGGCGCTTGTGCGCGGTCATGCCTTCCAGCAGAAACTCCGCCGCAGAGACGAGTGCTTCGCTGCCCGCACGCTTCTCCAGGCCGAGCGGCTTTAGCTTGTCAAAGAGACCCTGAATCTGCTGCAACTCTTTCAGCGACTCATCGGCGGCTACCGCATCGGAGAGCTGCACCGCACCGCCAAGATTGAACCATTGCTCGATCTGCTGTGTGTTCGTCTCGGAGAAATATCCGTCAAAGACGCGGGAAACAGCGGTACGGATGATTTCGTTCACCACCGTGTCGGCGCCGCGCATCTCGCCTTCGTACTCCAGTTCGATTTTGCCGGTGATGCCGGGAAGTGCGGTGTAGATATCGCCGATACGGGGCACCGCAACCGACTCGCCATGCGCAATCGCGCGCCGCTCCGCGTTCGAGATGACGAGCTCCATCGTTGCGATGGGCAGACGTTGCGAAACGCCGGAGCGCTTGTCCACCCGCCGGTCTTCGCGCGCTACGAACGCGATCTGCTCGATCACCTCGCGAATGTAGCGGGGAATCAGGATGTCCGACGCATCGCGCGTGGCCCAGGCCTCCTGCTCCGTAACGGAAATGGCCTGCTCCAGCGAATCCAGATAGTGCGTGCGGATTTCGGAGCCAATGCGGTCCTTGAGCGGAGTTACGATCTTACCGCGGGCGGTGTAGTCCTCGGGATTGGCGGAAAAGGTGAGTGCAACGTCGAGCTGCAGGCGGACGGGGTAGCCCTTGATCTGCACGTCGCCCTCTTGCATGATGTTGAAGAGCGCGACCTGGATCTTGCCTGCAAGATCAGGCACCTCGTTTACCGCAAAGATGCCACGGTTGGCGCGCGGTAGCAGGCCGTAGTGCATGGTCAGCTCGCTGGAAAGCTGTTCGCCGGAACGCGCGGCCTTGATCGGGTCGACATCGCCGATCAGGTCGGCCACGGTCACATCTGGTGTTGCGAGCTTTTCCACAAAGCGGTCGTCCGGCGTGAGCCAGGCAATCGGTGTCGCGTCACCCTTTTCGGCGATCAGATTTTTTGAGGACTGCGCGAGAGGGCGGTACGGATTGTCGCGAATCTCAGAACCCGCGACATAGGGGACCACCGGATCAAGCAGCGTGGTCAGGCCGCGCAGAATCCGCGACTTGGCCTGCCCGCGTAGACCGAGCAGGATAAAGTTCTGCCTGGAAAGCACGGCGTTTACGATTTGCGGAACGACTGTATCTTCATACCCAACGATGCCCGGAAAAATCGTTCCCTTGGTGCGGAGCTTCGCGATGAGATTGTCGCGCATCTCGTCTTTTACGGAGCGCAGAACACGCTCTGGAGTCCATTCGCTGCCGCGCAGCTCACCGAGTGTCTGTGGAAGGCGATGCGAAGCAAGGTCAGAAGCAGACGTAAAAGGACTCATGGTTGGCTAAGTATACGAGTGGCGGAACACGCGAAACGATTCAGTCCGGCGGCCAAACAGAAATCGATCGGCGTGGCCTGAATCGCCGTGGTGCAATGCTTTCACCGCGTGGAGATGACGCTTAATAGCCGATCTCAAGCTCATCCAGTAGCGCCTGCATCTCGGACGTGGCATGCCCATTTCCTGTACGCTTCGCGGCGGCGAGGCCGTCGGTCAGCATGGTCTTCGCTTCTTCGCTGCGATTGTGCTTGGCAAGTGTCTGCGCGGCCATCTGGTAGGCGGGCACGTAGTCTGCATTACGCTCGATGGTTGAGCGAAACTCGGCGAGTGCCTCGTCGGTCTTGCCTTCGCCCAGGTAGGCCATCGCGAGGCCGTAACGGGCAAAGCTGTCGGAGGGGTTCTGTTGCAGAATGCCGGAAAGCATGGCGATCTTGTCCATAGGCCTATTCTTCGCGCCAGAACAGGCACAAGGCAAATGGCTGGTCCAAAGGCGGCTTAAACTTGAGAAGCGATGGAAGAGCAGCAGAGGACGGTAGCGGAGTCTCAGGCGGAGCGCAGCGAGATCATCTTTCCAGGTGATACGAACTCGCTTGGCAACCTGTTTGGCGGCAAGCTGATGCAGTTCATCGATCTGGTCGGAGCCGTGGCGGCATACCGCCATGCCCGGGCAATTCTGGTTGTAACCGCGTCGATGGACGGCCTCGACTTCGTCGCACCGGTCCACGTGGGCGACCTGCTGATTCTGAAGGCAAGCGTAAATCGCGCTTTCAAAACCAGCATGGAAGTAGGCGTGAAGGCCATGGTGGAAGACCCGAAAACACGCGCTCTGCGGCATGTGTCCACGGCATACGTCACGTATGTCGCCGTAGATCAGACGGGAACGCCCGTGCCGGTGCCGCCGATCGTGCCGGAGACCGAGCATCAAAAACGTCGCTTTGAAGATGCTTTAAGAAGGCGCGAGAACCGGGCGGAAGAGGTGTCTCGCAAGCGCGAGATGCGCAAGGTACTTGCTTTGGATTGGCACGTTTAGATCCGTGTTACGACTGTTTCACCTCTAACGACAGCGACTCGTTCGTGCAGGGAGATCATGTCGCGATGGGTCGAGTCTCGTAGCTGCGTCATGTCACGATTCAGATCGACACGAAGTTGCACCATTTCCCCCCGCAAAGCAGAGACATCACTTCGATTCAATGCAATGTTTAGAAGCACAAGGATGCTTGGCACTCCAATTGAAAGCAGAAGCTGAAGATTCGTCATGTCGCCTCCTCAGCCGAAGATTATCAGCTTCGGTGTGAAAATAAATCCAATAACCTCAATCCAGGAAAGTTACACATGGGACACATGGGACAGGGCGCAACACAGCAGCAGGGGCCAAAGCCACTGCCGGGTATCGCCAACGTAGTTGCAATCGGCAGCGGCAAAGGCGGTGTCGGTAAGACGACCATAAGTGTGAATCTATCCGTCGCATTGGCGAAGCTGGGGCATCGCGTGGGCTTGATCGATGCCGATATCTACGGTCCAAATGTGCCGACCATGATGGGCCAGAGCCGTCAGCCCTCCATCGTGGGCGACAACCAGATCGAGCCGCTGGAGAGCTTTGGCGTCAAATTCATCTCCGTCGGCCTCATCTCGCCTGGCGACAAGCCGCTGGTGATGCGCGGTCCGATGCTGCACCAGATCATCCGGCAATTTCTGCAGCAAGTGCAGTGGGGCGAACTGGACTACCTGATCGTCGACCTGCCGCCCGGCACAGGAGATGTGGTGATCTCGCTCGTGCAGACCGTTCCGCTGACCGGCGCAGTCGTGGTTTCCACCGGTTCGGCCGTGGCTCTGCAGGACGCGCGCAAGGCGCTGGAGATGTTCCACCAGGTGAACGTTGAGGTGCTGGGCCTTGTCGAGAATATGTCGCAGATGCGCTTGCCCTCCGGTGAAGTCATCGACGTGTTCGGCGCTGGCGGTACCGAGGCGACAGCGCGACAGTACAACCTGGACTTTCTTGGTTCGGTCGACCTAGACCCGGTGATTCGCGAAGGCGGAGACCGTGGCAAGCCCGTGGCACTGGCGGGTGAGCAGGACGCACGTGCGTCCGCTTATTTCCGCATTGCGCGCGCGGTGGTCGAACGAGCGGAGGAAGTCACGGAAGCGACGAAGGATGTATTTGAGATTTCGTAGTCAGTGCGAGGACCAGGTCTTGTCGCCGGAGTTGCAGGATGTCTCGAGCGAGCAGTCCAGGCACTTCGGCTTGCGCGCCTCGCAGATCTGCCTGCCGTGGTGAATCAACTGATGGGAAAAGTCGATCCAGCGGTCCTGCGGGAGGATCGCCATCAGGTCACGCTCCACTTTTACCGGATCGTCATTGGTCGTCAGTTCCAGCCTGCGTGACAGGCGCAGAACGTGGGTGTCTACCACGACACCGGAAGCGATACCGTACCAGGAACCAAGGACGACGTTGCTGGTCTTCCGTGCTGCGCCGGGAATGCGCAGCATCTCGTCCATGGTTTGCGGCACTTCGCCGCCAAACTCCTGCACCACAACCTTGGCCGCGCCCACCAGCGATTTTGACTTTTGCCGAAAGAAACTGAGGCTTGCAAGGATGGGTTGCAGGTCTTCTGTCTGCGCGGCAGCCATTTCGCGTGGCGTGGGATACGCATGGAAGAGCGCAGGCGTGACCATGTTCACCCGTGCATCCGTGCACTGCGCGGAAAGGATGGTTGCCACGGTCAGTTCCCAGGCATTGCCGTGGTGCAACGCACACACGGCATTGGGATAGGTTTTTTGCAGCGCATCCAGAATGGCCGCAATACGCTCCAGCGCAAGAGGCTTTCTCGTGGCTCCCGAACGCTTCTTCGGAGCCACAGGTTCTTTAGCCGCAATCTTTCGCGCCCTTGCGGCTTTCGCTGCCGATTTCTTTGCTGCGGCTGATTTGGCCATCCCTTATCCGAGTCGATCCAGCATCTCCTGCGGCGTGAGCCGGACGCAGGAGAAGATCGGGTAGTCCTTCAGCGTGTACATCGAGATCTCGGTCTCGCGAAGCTGCTGGACGAGGTCCACGAAATCTTCGGGAAAGTTCGTCTCGAACGCAACCACGAACTCCTGGTCGTCGATGCCGAAGGAGTACGTCGTGTTCAGCTTCACCCGTGGATAGGCGAGCCCGACGCGGATGTGCTCGTCCATCAGGCGCTTGCGCTCTTCGAGCGAGAGCAGGTACCAGGGACGCGTCTTCCAGAAGGGGTAGACGAAGATGTACTTGTGGCCGCCCGGACGGATCGCGCCGCGGCCTTCGCCCTCACTCTCATCTTCTCGGTCGATCTGGTACTGCGACCGCTTGGTCATGGAGAGAAAGTTGTGTGCAGTGGTGAGGTATCCACCAAGCGGCGTGGCCAGAAGCTCGGAGCGCATCCGGTTCATCTCTTCCACGCTGTAGCAGATCGACCATACGCAGAAATCGGCGTCGCCGCGCGTGCCCACCGTGGAGTAACTCAGCGAAAGAAATTCACCTGGCCTGTTCCAGCGCTGCAGCACCTCGACGAAGGCCGCCTTGTGCGCAGCCTTCTCGGTAGCAGGGAGGCGTTTCCATTCCGGCATGATCTTGTAAAAGGAGAAAGCCACGATCTGCCGCTTCACCGGTGCGCCTCCGCCATGCTGCGGACGGCCCGCGGCGGCAGGCGCTGAACCGTATCCCCCAACCGCTTGTGGGCGCGCGGTGGCATTCTGCGGCGTTACCGTATGCGCCGATGAAGTTGTTTCCATGTCTTTCGTCTCTGCCATCTCTCTAGGATACGGTCCATGAGAGGGAGGGGCAAGCAGCGTAGACAGCTATACTCGACGTGTCTCTTGAACCCTTCCGAATAAGCGAATGACTGAAAAAATCATCAACTTCCTGCTGCCGTGGATCACGGAGCTTATCTCCGCGATCGGCTACCCGGGCGTTGCACTACTCATGGCCATCGAGTCTGCATGCATTCCGCTACCGAGCGAAATCATCATGCCGTTTGCTGGATACGTGGTGTACCAGGGCAAGATGAACCTGCTGCTTGCGGCCACAGCGGGCGCAATCGGCTGCAATCTCGGTTCCGTGGTGGCGTACTGGATCGGTGCTTATGGTGGGCGTCCGCTGGTGGAGAGGTTTGGCCGCTACGTCCTGATGAGCAGGCGGGACCTGGACCGGGTGGACCACTACTTTCAGAAGTACGGCGACCTTACCGTGCTGATCGGCCGCCTGCTGCCGGGCGTACGCACATTTATTGCGCTGCCCGCCGGAATTGCGCGCATGCCGCAAGTGCGTTTTCATATCTATACGTTTCTTGGTTCGTGGCCCTGGTGTTTTGCCCTGGCGTACGTGGGCATGAAGGCCGGAGCGAGCTGGAACTCTCCAGACTCGAAGCTCAAGCACATTCTTCACAAGGCAGACGCGGTCATTCTGCTGCTACTTGTTTCGGGAATCGTTTGGTTCGTGTGGTCGCACCTGAAGCAAAGGCACGAACAGACCGCTTGATTGGCGCGTGTGTCCGCCCAAGCATCAGGTCTTCAGATCCGGCTTGAAAGCGTATGGCGCTTGCCATGTCCTTGACCTGTCCATGAGCACATCACAACGATGGCGGAGTCGACGGACACGCAAGAAGCGCGTGATCGTAAAAGGCACCCGACACTACGAAGAGTAGATCTCAGTTCTTGGGACCTATCAGTTGTTGCGCAAGCGGCACCGGACCGGAATGCGTGGACTGCTGCATGCTTGCAGAGACCCCCATGAGCCCCGCTGGTGCGGGTGCTCGCTGGTTTCCAGCGGCGCTGGCCACGAATTCGACGGTCTTTGCCGTCTGGCGTGACGCGAGTACAACAATATCGACGCGGCGGTTCTGTGCGCGTCCTTCTGCCGTGTTGTTGCCTTGCACCGGCCGGAATTGACCATACCCTGCAAGGGAAAAATGCGCCGGAGCAATGCGGCTTCGATGCATCAGCACGTTCGCGATGGCCGCCGCTCGTGCGGTGCTCAATTCCCAGTTGGAAGAGAACCTTTCGGTATGGATGGGAACGTTGTCGGTGTGGCCCTCAATGCGAAGATCTCCATCCGGTAGCTTGGCTGCAAGCTTGTCCAGCAACGGCAGGGTTGCGGGCTGTAAATCTGCCGAGCCGGATGAGAAGAACCCGGCCTCGTGAAGGGAGATGGTCATGCCTTCCGAGGTGTTCGACACCGTAATGGAACCTGGATCGACTGCCTTGCCGGCATCGTTGCGTAACTCGTTCTGAAGGCCCGCCGCATTCTTCGCGGAGGCGTCTCCCGCAGGTGCGGTCTGCACGGGAAGCATCAGCGGCATGGGCATGCCTTGCGAGTTGCCGGCGCCTTCCGCAAGCGGAGGCGTGGCTGCGTGGGCATCGAAGACGCCGTGTTGCGTGAAGGCGGTTTGCATGGCCGCTGCCATTTGCGTTGTCTTCTTCTTGTCGCTTACCGAGGATGCGAAGAGTACGACAAAGAACGCAAACAACAGCGTTAGCAGATCGGCGTAAGACACGAGCCATCGTTCGTGATTGACGTGTTCGGCATGTTTCTTCTTACCCACGCTATGCCTCCGACGCCTTGCCGCCGTGCGCGATAAAGGTGCGCAGCTTGGTTTCGATCATGCGAGGGTTCAGGCCTTCGAGGATGCTGACCACACCTTCGAGCATCATCTCTTTCACCATGACTTCTTCCTTGTGTCGGATTTTGAGCTTGCCCGCGGCAGGAAGGCAGAACAGGTTGGACAGGGCAACCCCGTAAATCGTGGCGACGAAGGCGACGGCGATACCTTTCCCGACCTCATCGATATTGTCGAGGTGCTGCATGACCTGGATGAGTCCGAGCACGGCGCCGATGATGCCGACCGTGGGTGCGAAGCCGCCCGCGGATTCAAAGACCTGGGGAATTTTCTCTTCAATCTCGGACTTGTTGTCGAGTTCGAGCTGCATGATCTTGCGCACTTCACTTGGCTCGGTGCCGTCCACTGCCAGCATCAGGCCCTGCTTCAGGAACGGATCGTCTACTTTGGCGAGATCGCCATCCAGTGAGACGATGCCGCTCTTGCGTGCCTTGTTCGCGAACTCCACCAACTGGGTAAGCACCTTTTCCGTGTCAGCACCTTTATGGAGAAATACGCCCATCACGGCTTTTGCCGCGGCAAGAAAGATTTCAAGAGGGAACTGTACCAGCACAGCGCCACACGTGCCGCCGATCACGATCATGGCTGCGGTAAGCTGCGAGACCTGACCGATGCTGCCGCCTTCCATCAGCATGGCACCAAGAATGGCGACCAGTGCCAGCACGATGCCGCCTACGCTTGCGATGTCCATGTCTTCTCCTTAATAGGTAGGCGGTCTTATGCCTGTGCTGCAGCACTATGAGCGTCGCGCGCTACCAATGCGCTTTCACAACCGGGCCACGCGGAACGTAGCAGGCCGGCGCGCCACTGCAAGGTCTTCGCCAACACTTCAGAGCAGCTCTCGAGTACCACCAGCTTGTCGCCGGTGACCAGAGTCAATGTTGTATCCGGGATGGACTCCGCATGCTTGATCAGGTCTGCGTTCACGATCAGGGGATGTCCATTCAGCCGCGTTAGTTCAATCATGCAATCTGCTCCTGCTCTTTTATCGGCAGAACGATTGGTCTTCTTATGTACAGAAGGAGAAAGAGCGCAAGAAGCACAACAGTAAAGCTCGCGCAAGCAGAAACTGCATTTTTCTGATTACGCTCTCATGTTTCCCACGGGGGCACCGATACAGGTTGTGAGCGCCGAGACACACGAGGCGCAGTAACTAACCTCACGCTTTATAGGAGCAATCCAAATGTCGCTCGGAGTTCTCAATAACATTTCTGCCATCTACGCGCAGAACAATCTCACTTCCACGCAGAACAGCCTGTCCAAGACCCTGCAGCAGCTCTCTTCCGGTTCACGCATCAACTCGGGGGCCGACGACGCAGCCGGCCTCGCCGTGGCAGACGGTCTTCACGCCAACTCCACCGCGCTGGCCCAGTCCACCCGTAACGCAAACGATGCGATTGGTTTGCTGCAGACGGCAGACGGCGCACTTTCGCAGGTGACCACTCTGCTGAACCGCGCGATCACGCTCGCAACCCAGGCCGGTAACGGCACGTTGTCCAGCAGCCAGACCTCTTCCGCGAACCAGGAGTATGCGAACATCCTTTCGCAGATCAACACGATCGGCTCAACCACCAACTTTAACGGCTCGGCGGTGTTCAGCAACTCGGCGCGCTCCTTCTTCGTCTCAGACGGCCCCTCTTCCGGTTCCAAGGTCTATAACCAGACCGTTGGTGCGCTTAGCAGCGCTTCTGTCGGCCAGACGCAAACTGGTGGCATCACCACACCTACTCTTACGGTTACGACCACGTCGACTGCTTCGGTAGCCGCGGTGTCGACAATCACCACCACCAACGCCGGCACCAACACCTTCGGCGGAACTCTTTCTGTCCAGGTCGGCAATGGCGCGGCCATATCACTTGAAGTCACCGCAGGCAGCTCGCTGGCCTTCGTGAAAGACCAGATCAACTCGACCAACTCCGCGTTTGCCACGGCCGGTATCACTGCCACAATCAGCGGCAACAATCTAATCCTGACCGGCACAGCCAGTGCTGCCGGCGCCAACGGCGGCAACAACATTACGTTCACCCCCAGCAACACCTTCGCGGAAACGGCATCCAGCGGCTCGAGCGGTGCAGGCGCAGACTTTACCGCCGCCGGCTACACAGCACTCGATACCACGGCGCACGCGCAACAGATTCTGTACAAACTGACCACCGCGGTCGGCGACGTGGCCTTCCAGCGTGGTGCGATCGGCGCCAACATCAACCAGATCTCCTCGGCACAGTCGGTGACTTCGAACGAGCAGACCAACCTCACGGCCGCAGAGAACAACATCCGCGCGACCGATTACGGTCAGGCTGCTTCTGACCTCTCCAAGTACCAGGTGCTGAGCCAGACCGGTATCAGCGCGCTGGCTCAGGCGAACTCGGTACAGCAGCAGGTTCTGAAGCTCCTGCAATAGTCCGAATGAAGTAGAAGGAACCGCGTACCGGGCGCAACAAGCCCGGACGCGCGCTCCGACTCTTACGAACCTCTAACCTGGCGGTCCGGCGGCATGGCAATCATCGTGCACGTATCCGGATCGCCACATCTTTTTAGGAAGGAGTTTCGCCTTGTCGGTAGGTATCAGTTTTGGTTCGGCTACCAGCGGCGCGGGTTTTGACGTGACCACGACCGTTGCCAGCATCATGGCGATCCAAAGAACTCCAGAGACTGCCTGGGCCACGCGTACCACCGCGCTTCAGACCCAGGACACGGCGCTTACAGCGCTTGGAACGAATGTCTCGGCGTTGTCAACCGCGCTCTCCTCCCTGACCAGTTTCGATGGAGTATTTGCGAGCAAAGGCGGTGCCACGTCTAACACGGACGCGGTCATTCTTACAAATGTAGGCAATTCCGCAAGCATTGCCTCGCATACGCTTACAGTCTCAAGGTTGGCCCAGACGTCGCAGTATTATTCGGGCGCGGTTGCGTCGTCGTCCACGCTTGCCGGCACGTTGAAACTGACGATCGGCGGCAATGAGACCGACCTGACCATCGGGTCCGGATCGACCGTTGCCCAGGTTGCGGCGCAGATCAACTCATCCTCAGCAGGCGTGAAGGCTTCCGTCATCACAGACAGCAACGGATCGCGGCTGGCGCTTACCAGCGCTACCAGTGGCAGCGCCGGCGAACTTACCGTGGATTCTTCGGCACTGACGAACAGCGGCACAAGCAGCGCAGTTAGTTTCACCGAGTCGCAGGCCGGGGTAGACGCGGCCTACACTCTGGACGGCGCTTCACTCACCAGTTCGAGTAACACCATCAGCAGTGCTCTCACCGGCATTACCTTTCAATTGCTCGGCACGACCACCAGCAACGTCACGCTCCAGATTGCCGCAGATACCAGCTCTGTATCCACCACCATCCAGTCCTTCGTAACTGCCTATAACGCGCTTACCAAGGCGCTTAACGCGCAGGAGGCAAAAGACTCCAGCGGCACGGCTATGCCGCTCTTTGGCAATCCAGTGATTTCACAAATGCAATCAGGACTGGCGACGGCGTTGAACTTTACGGGTTCCACATCCAGTTCTTCCACATCGTCGGCAAACGCAGTTTCTCTCTCGACGCTTGGCCTCAGCGTAGGCTCAGACGGCACACTGACGCTGGATAGCAGTGCCCTGAGTGCCGCCCTGTCGAGCAAGCTTGATGCCGTCACCAGTTTTTTTCAAAATGCCGGGAACTTTGGTCAGAACTTTGCTTCCTCGCTAGAGACCATGGGCAGCAGTGGTACCGGTGCGGTTGCGCTGGCGCTGAAAAACAACTCTGACGAAGAGAGCACGCTGGCCGATAACAAGACCAACCTTGAAACGCGGCTCTCGACCTACGAAGCGAACCTCACGACAGAACTCACGACCGCGAATGAGATTCTGCAGGCGATTCCAACAACGCTGAAGGGAATCACCGCCCTCTTCAACGCAATCACCGGGAACACAAGCAGCTAACTTCAGATCAAGTAGAGGACAGAACATGACGTATCAGGAGCAGGCATTGGCAGGAGCAACAGGGATGGAACTGATTGTGAGCCTTTATGACGGTTGGATCCGTTTTCTTTATCGCGCGCTCCATGCCATTGAAGATGACGACATCATCGCTCGCCGCGATGCGGTCAAGCGCTCCCTCGACATCCTGATGTACCTGCAGGCTCAGCTTCGGACGGATATCGGTGGTGAGCCCGCGAAAGCGCTGAACGACTTTTATGCGGCCATGTTTACCATGACGCTGGAAGCCTCGCACGACGCCTCGCACGAGCAGATGCTTGAAGTCATCGGCTGCGTGCGCAACGTGCGCGAAGCGTGGGTGATCGTCGCACGCGACCCGGAAGCGAATCGCGTAATGCCGCGCGAGTTGCGCACCGCGCAGGAACGCATGCCCAAGGCGGTCGCGGCCTTGCCGTTCGTTGCTGGAGCAGTCGCCCAGCCGGCAGCAGGCCGCACTTCGCTGCGGCTGAGCGCGTAGTCTGCTTCGGGCAAAAGATCGATCTACCGGAACATACTCCAGTTCTGCCGGTTCAGGCTGCGAAACAGCAGCACCAGGCAGGACGCTGAGAGTACAAGCAACAGCAACCCATCTGCCACGCGATGGAAGAGCAGGTTGCCGATGCCGAACAGTGCCGAGTAGATCAGGGTGAAGCCGAGCACCCAGTGTGCGAAGTTCCACCGGAGGGTGTTTGCCGCCAGCGCTTCAGGAGGAGCGAACCTGCTCCAGCCCAGCGCGGGCGGACGGACACGGTCATAGAAACTTTGTAGCTTCTCGATGGGTTCCGGCTTTGTCAGCAGTGTGACCACAAACCAGACCAGGGTGGTACCGCCAGTTGTCATCAGCATCAGCCATGCAAACCCATGGGGATCGTCTGTGCTGAGCACCGCCAGCGGCAGCCTATCGTCCATGCCGTGCAGTGCGCGCACAACGGAGGCACCCAGGCTGGATTGCAGTGTGAGTGAGATTGTGGCCGCCGCTGTCATCGCGGAGATCTCGCTCCACGCATTGATGCGCCACCAGAACCACCGCAGAATGAAGACCAGGCCCGCACCCGCGCCCACCGCAATCAGGAAGCGCCATGCGGAGGAAATCGAATCCATGTAGAGCGTCGCAACGCCGGAGAGCAACGCGCACAGCAGCGTCGCTACCCTGGACGCGTTGACGTAATGCTTCTCCGGCTTGTCGCCAACCATGAAGCGGCGATACACATCATTCACCAGATAGGAAGCACCAAGGTTCAGGTGCGTCGCGATCGTGGACATGTACGCTGCCGCAAACCCTGCGAGCATCAGGCCACGCAGGCTGGGCGGCAGGAAGCGGATCATCACCTGGATATAGGCACCTTCCTTGTCTCCGACAGCAGGCAGCAGCACGAGTGCCACCAATGCGGTCAGGATCCAGGGCCAGGGACGAAACGCATAGTGCGCGATGTTGAACCAGAGTGTCGCACCGAGGGAGTTCTTCTCATCCTTGGCTGAGAAGATGCGCTGCGCGATGTAGCCGCCGCCACCCGGTTCCGCGCCTGGATACCACGATGCCCACCAGTTCAGACTGAGCAAAACGACAAAGCTGAGAAAAAAGCTCTCTCCCGTATGCGGGAAGAACTGCAGCGAGTGCGTACCACGTAGTGCATCCGATTCCTGCACCTTTTGGATCAGGCCGTCCATGCCGCCCACGCCTTTTACGGCGAAGTAGGCGAGCAGCATTACCATGCTCATCTTCAGCACGAACTGGACCACGTCCGTCCAAAGCACAGCCCAGAGACCCGAGATAGCGGAGTAGATCAGCGTGACGGTAAGGCATACAAAGACGGCCTGCAGCTTGCCCATACCCAGGGTCAGGGCCAGCACCTTGGCCATCGCCAGGTTCACCCAACCCATAATGATGGTGTTTACCGGCAGGGCGAGATAGATCGCCCGGAAACCGCGAAGGAATGCGGAAGGCTTGCCCGCATAGCGGATCTCCGCGAATTCCATGTCTGTCAGAACTTCCGCACGTCGCCAGAGAGGCGCGAAGAAGAAAACCGTCAGCATGCCGGACAGCGCGAAGGACCACCACAGCCAGTTGCCTTCGATGCCCTGCTTATAGATCAGCCCAGTAACAACAAGAGGGGTGTCTGCACCGAACGTGGTTGCAACCATCGAGGTACCCGCCAGCCACCACGGCACCGAGCGGCCTGAGAGGAAAAACTCACCAACGTCTCCGGAGGCACGCCGCGCATAGTAAAAGCCGATGCCCAGGTTGATTGCAAAGTACAGGCCGACGACGGCCCAGTCGATAGAAGTAAGCTGCATCGGTCCTCTGTAGTGTGGCGAACAATCTGTTGTCGTTTGGAGCCTATATCGTAACGCCTGCAAACGAAATTGACCTCAGCCCTCTCGTCCAGATGGACCATCCAGCAAACTCAGAGGGAGCAGTGCACGTCTAACATTTCAGGAAGAAAGAGTCTTCCGTTTTGTTGGGGCTGGTCCCTACACAGAATCAGAAACACGACAATGTGGTCGTCCAGAGGGTAGCTGTGAGCAAGATGCTGAGTTCCTGGAAAGAGATTGCACACTTCTTCGGCAAGGGGGTGCGCACTGTGCAGAGGTGGGAAAAAACCCTCAACTTGCCTATCCGCCGGCCACCCGGAGCGCCGAGCAATGTGGTTCTTGCGCGCACGAGTGACCTGGAGGAGTGGATGCAACGCTCTGCCGCACTTCGCGGTAATACTGAGGAGCTTGCTGCCGACCGTCAGCCAGACGATCTGAAAGCAGCCATCGCAGAGCTTGATTCTGAAGTGGTCAAGCTTATCGAGCTACACTCGGGAACGCACGAAAACGTAACAGACGTAACAAGTGATGCGATCACACTCGTTCGTACCTTGACCGAGAGGGTACGTACCCTGCGTGAGCATGACGAACATGCCTCCCTAGAGTTGAAGAAGGTCGCATAAACTTAAACCTTCTCTAAAGAGGAAATAAGTGACGAATTCTAAGAGCATGGCTTGCAGCCATGCTCTTATGCTTTTGCCTACTACCATCTAGGATGGGAAAAGCACGACGAAAGGCAGAAGCAGCTTTGGCTTATCGCGACCTGAGGGACTGGATCCGAACGCTCGACAAGAGCGGGGAACTCGTCCGAATTCAAACACCCGTCGACCCGATTCTTGAGATGGCAGAAATTGCCGACCGGGCCGCGAAGATGGGCCGCGGCACTGCAAAGGCAGGCGGCCCCGCATTGCTGTTCGAGAAGGTAAAAGGCCATCAGGGCGCGCGCGTCCTGATGAACCAGTTTGGCAGTGAGCTCCGAATGCGCAAGGCCTTGCAGGTAGATTCGCTGGAAGATGTCGCAACCCGCATTGAGACCCTGCTCAAGCCGCAGATGCCTTCAGGCCTGCTGGACAAGCTGAAGATGTTGCCCATGCTGGCGGAAGTGGGTTCCTACTTTCCGAAGGTGGTCGACCGCCGCTCTGCTCCCTGCAAAGAAGTCATTCACACCGGCAAAGCCGTAAACCTGCTCGAACTGCCCATCCTGCAGACGTGGCCGGGGGATGGTGGCCGCTTCATCACCCTTCCGCTGGTCATGACTCGTGACCCAAAATCCGGCAAGCGCAACACAGGCATGTACCGCATGCAGGTGTACGACGAGCGCACCACCGGCATGCACTGGCAGCGCCAGAAGAACGCCGCCGAGCATCTACGTGAGCGCATGCGCTCCGCAGCAACCACGGACGCGGGTCGTGTGAACCTGATGGCTGTAACCGCGGGTGGCACTGCCATCGCTGCGAGTACCGGTTCCGTTCCGGGAGTCACCCTTCAGAAGGTGCGTGGCGAGCGCATGGATGTGGCGGTTGCCATCGGCACCGATCCTGCGATGACCTTCTCCGCGATTGTGCCGGCACCGCCTGAGATTGAAGAGTTTCTCATCGCCGGATTTCTGCGGCAGTCACCCGTGGAACTTGTCCAATGCGAGACCGTCGATCTGCAGGTACCCGCAAACGCGGAATACATCCTCGAAGGCTACGTCGAAATAGGCGAACTGCGCAGTGAGGGGCCCTTCGGCGACCATACCGGCTTTTACACCATGCCGGACGATTACCCGGTCTTCCATCTAACTGCCATCACCCATCGCAAGGATCCGATTTACGCAGCCACGATTGTTGGCAAACCTCCCATGGAAGACGCATGGATGGGCAAAGCTGTCGAACGGATCTTCCTGCCGCTAATGCGGCTGACCCTGCCCGAGATCGTGGATGTGAACCTGCCCGCGGAAGGTGTCTTTCACAACCTGATGATCGTAAGCATCCGCAAGAGTTATGCGGGCCATGCCCGCAAGGTCATGAGTGGCATCTGGGCGCTGGGGCAGGCCATGTTTACGAAGTGCATCGTCGTGGTAGACGAGGACTGCGACGTGCAGGACGTGGCCGAGGTGGTGCTGCGTACAACGAACAACATCGACCCGGAGCGCGACATCCAGTTCACGCTGGGACCGGTGGACTCGCTCGATCACGCTTCGCGCCTGCCAAACTACGGCAGCAAGATGGGTATTGATGCCACGCGCAAGTGGCCGGCAGAGGGCTTCAACCGTCCCTGGCCGGAGATGCTGCGCATGCCGGATGACGTAAAGGCACGCGTCGATGCCATGTGGAGCAAGTTGGGCATCGGCTAACTACATCGCACTTACAGCTTGCTCGGTAAGCGCGTCCAGATTGCGAACCCAACGGCCCGGCATCTTGTCTTCGCTCAGGATAAGTTTGAATGCGCCATCAGTTGTGAGCGGCTGTCCGTCCAAGCTGTCCGCAACGATGGCCTGACCGGAGCGGCACCCCGGGTCGGTATCGCACAAGGTCAGCGCAACCCGGAACTTGTCCGTGCCTTCCGCCACGATGAGGGTCATGCGGGGCGAGACCTTCGGCTTGATATCTGCAGCGTCTGCTTTGGGCGTCGCCACTAAAGCAAGCAGGTCCTTGACGGGTACGCCACTGTAGCTCTCCTGCTTGTGCGAGTGGCCGTTCGTGACTGTGACCGAGACGTGGGGCATCGCCTTCAACTCTGCAAGGGTAAGCGTTTTCGTCTGGTTCTCGAGACCGGTTATGCGAAGCGACGTGGAGGGTGGCCCCTCCTTATGGTTCATGCCTGCCATCGCACCACCCGCGTGCTCCATTTGGGCGACTATCGACATGGGAAGCAGCACGGCGGAAAAGAGCAGGGTGCGGGCAGGCAGGAAGAGCTTCATGCCTCCTAGCCTACGGCGGCTTCGTCGTATACTCAACCCATGTCGATCGTGAAGAATATCGCGGGTATTGCCAAGGGCATGAGCATCACCTTCAAGGAGATGCTGCAGCCCTCTGAGGTCGAGAATTACCCCGATGGCCCCGGCCCCATGCGCGGCGCAATCTTCCAGGAGCGCTTTCGCGGCAAGCACCAGTTGCAGCGCGACGAGAACGGGCTGGAGAAGTGTGTGGCCTGCTTCCTTTGCGCCGCCGCATGCCCTTCCAACTGTATCTACATCGAGGCTGCTGAGAACACGGAAGAGACACGCATCTCATCTGCGGAGCGCTACGCCAAGGTCTACAACATCGACTACAACCGCTGCATCTTTTGCGGCTACTGCGTTGAGGCCTGCCCGACGGACGCAATCACGCACGGTCACGGCTTCGAGCTGGCCAGCCTGAACGCGACCAATCTGGTGATGCGCAAAGAAGACATGCTTGTACCGATTGCCCCGATGCCGCTGGTCCCACAGTCGACCGCGGACCGCGTCGAAGTTCTTTCTTAGTCCCACGCCCATCCCCCGCGTAAGCGGTCCGCCGTGTCTGCATGCGGCTTGTAACTACGCGTTCTGAATCGCAATAATACGGAGTACCAGCATGTACCCAGACTCCACATTCGAGTGGACGAGCGAGAACCCGTTCTACGATCCAAGCAGCCTGCCTTTCGGCGTTCCTCCTTTTGATCGCATTCGCGAAGAGCATTACCTGCCAGCCTTTCACGCAGGCATGGCGGAGCAGCGGAAGGAAGTCGCAGATATCATGGAGTCTTCCGACCCGCCAGCTTTCGAGAACACGATCGCCGCACTCGAGCGCTCCGGCAGTGTTTTGACGCGTGTGGCATCTGCTTTTTTCTGCGTGGCCAGTGCCCACACCAACGAGCGCATGCAGCAGATGCAACAAGAAATCGCTCCGGAACTTTCCGCTCATAGCGATGCCATTTACCTGGATGAGAAATTGTTCTCCCGTGTGCATGCCGTCTATGAACAGCGCGCCACGTCCGATCTGGATGTGGAATCGCTTCGCATGCTGGAGGAGACGCACGAACAGTTCGTCCGTGGCGGAGCTTTGCTGTCGCTTGCAGAAAAAGAAGCGCTGATGGCGCTTAATGCGGAACAGGCCACATTGCAGGCCGCGTTCCTGACCAAGGTTCTGCAGGGCGCGCGCGAGGGCGCATTGCACCTCACAGAAGAATCGCAACTGGCCGGCTTCTCGGAGCAGGAGATTGCCTCGTCCAAGGCCGCCGCAGTGGCGCGCGGTCTGGATGGCTACCTGTTACCGCTACAGAACACGACACAGCAGGATTCTCTCGCCCGTCTGACCGATCGTGAGACAAGGGCGGCCCTCTGGCAGGCTTCGGTGGAGCGCTCGGAAAAGGGTGGTGAGTACGACACCCGGTCAGACATCGCGCGGCTCGCGCAGTTAAGAGCACGGCGTGCCGCGCTGCTGGGTTTTTCAAGCCACGCCGCGTGGAAGCTGACCAACCAGATGGCTCGCACGCCGGAGACGGCGATGGCCTTTCTCGACCGGCTGGTCCCGGCCGCGCAGGCCGGTGTCGCCAGCGAAGGTGAAATCCTGAGGGAACGCAGCAGGCAGACACGCGCGAACGAGCCTCTGGCTGCGTTTGATTGGAACTTCTATGCCGAGCAGGTACGCAAAGCTGAGTTCGATCTGAACGAAGAAGACGTGAAGCCTTACTTCGAACTGAACTCCGTCTTCGAGCGCGGCGTGCTGTTTGCGGCATCGGAGCTATACGGCATCCGTTTCGAGATTCGCACCGATCTGCCGGTGTGGCATCCTGACGTGAAGACCTATGAGGTCTTTGACGCAGATGGATCGCATCTCTCCCTGCTCTACGTCGATTTCTTTAAGCGCGATTCCAAGCGTGGTGGCGCATGGATGAGCAGCCTGTTGAACCAGTCCAGGCTGTTAGGCAC
>CALMAP010000421.1 GCA_937859825.1 uncultured Terriglobus sp.
AAGTCCAACAAATACAAGACCAACCTGGAAAGACTATATGTAGATACGCCCTAGAAGCGCCGAGTAATCAAACCATGTAAGTTGATAATGGCTGTACACATCAGCTATCGGGAGAAGTCGAAGCGCAACGTGGTGAGCGTTGGCTTGCAATCGAAGCTCGTCCAGCGACTTCATTTTCGATACCGCACCCGATTCACTGTCGAGTAGGAAGTAGCCATCCACAAAAGTGGATTCCTTGCCGAGACGATCAAAGTAGCCGCTGTCCGTCGCTCCGAGTAGGTAATGGTCCGCGACTTGAAGTTGCCGTACTCCTGAAAGAGTGTCGGGCCTTGTCAGCACGGCGCTCAGGTCGTCACCTCGGAAGACAGTACCTTGGTCGGTGGTGTCGATGAATCCGATGCTGTACCCGTTTGGCAGAGGTGTTTGCCAACCGTCTCCCAGCCCCGGATCTCTATGGAAGACTGTGGAGTTGATAGAGGCATAAGCTACAAACCAGCATCCAGCAAAGGCAACGCACGCAAAGGGAAACAAAGTAGCGGTGCTTATAAGGCGCTTACGCCCCATCGGCAGTTTTCTTGTCAACACAGCGGTTCCGGTGACAAGCAGAACTGAGCTAACTGCGGCCGCTATTGTAAGTGCGACAGCATAGAAAAGCAGAACCACTACGATACCCATTTGACAGCAATGCTAATCGTAGAAACACCATCTTTAATCAGTTTCGCTAAACTCTTCTTTGCGCCAAACCTGGCCCGGACTCGTCCAATTCCCGTGAAGAAGCTCGTCCCCGTTCTGCTCGTCCTCATGCTCGCCGCTCTGCCCATGGTGGGGCAGGTATCTTCCTCAAGCTCGCAAAGCTCATCGTCGAACAGCGAAGTCTCCGGGCAGAGTCCGGTCCGGCGCGGCGTGGAGGCGGCTGGTTCCGCAGTGACCCTTGAAACCAGCGAGCAGCTTTTCATGATGGCCGCCGCGCTGAACACCTGCGGCTATGACGCCGGCCTGCAGAACTCTTTGCCGGTGCGCAGGCAAATCCGGCAGGAGATCAACGACCAGGTCGGCACGGTGGCAGGGGGTATTCCCGCCAAACGTGCACTGTGCGATTACATCGGGGCGCACAAGATCGATGGATCGCAGAACCTTGCACAGTATGTTTCGCTGGCTCTCTTTCTCACGCCGCCCCCGCAACTCGCTCTCAGCTTTCCAGAATCGGAAATGCCGCCCGACGCGCTGAACATGGTTAACATGCTTCCGCTGCTGCGCACCTTTGCGGAGACGGTGCACCTGCACAGCATCTTCGTGGAGCACCGCCGGGCTTACGACGCCGCCGTGGCCCAGGTGCACGATAGCGTGACCCGCCTGCTGCTCGAAACCAATGCTTATCTGCACCAGCCCGCAACTGTCTATGATGGCCGCCGCTTTCTCGTGCTGCTTGAGCCCATGCTGAGTCCTGATGCAGCCAACGCGCGCATCTATGGGACCGATTATTTCGTTGTGACCTCCGTTGGTCTACCCGAGAAGGACGCCGCCCCAAATTCTGCTGCGGCCACCGGATTGCACCTTGATGAGATTCGCCATATCTACCTGCTCTACGAGATCGACCCGGTCATCTACGCACGCGCGTCTTCGACGAACCGCTTCCAGCCGATCCTGAAAACGGTGCAGGATGCGCCGATCGACTTTCTCTACAAGAACGACATTATCGCGCTCACCACGGAGTGCCTGATCAAGGCAATCGAGGCGCGCACGATGGATGTGGGTATCGAGAAACCCTCCCGCAAGGCCAATGGCAAGGAGCGCTTTGACCCCACCGGCTACAACATCGCGCTTGCCGCCTACGAGCGCGACGCCGAGCAGGCGCGGCGCAAGCGCGTGATCGCGGACATGCGCTCCGGATGGGTGCTGACCCAATACTTCTACGACAAGCTGGCCATGAGCGACCGCGAGGGCATCAGCCTGAAGGAGAACATGGGCGAACTGGTTTACGGTATGGACGTGCCGGCCGAGGCCTCGCGAGACAAGAAGATTCCGTTCTTCGCTGAAGGCAGCCCGGAGATTGTGGGCACCAGCGGTGCGGCAAGCAGCACCAAGCGCAGCCGCGCTCCGAAGCAGGTGCTTACGGCGATGGACCAGGCAGAGATCAAGCTACGTACTGGCGATCGCACTGGAGCTGAGGAACTGGCCAACAGGGAACTCGCTACGAACCCGAACTCCGACGAGGCGCTCTATGTGCTTGCCCGCATCAACCTCATGGAGGGCGAGCCACAGCAGGCCTTCGACCGCTTTCAGAAGATCGTCGTAACGGGCAAAGACCCGCGCACCGTCGCATGGTCGCACGTCTATCTTGGCCGCATGTACGACGCGCTGCACCAGCCAGACAGACCCAAGGCCGTCGCGGAATACAAGGCCGCGCTCGCCGTGCCGGGTATCCAGCCGGATGTCGAGGCTGCGGCCCAGGCCGGTGTGAAGCAGCCCTTCGCCGCGCCTCGGCGTGCCGTGCCGCAACCGGATGCGTCGGAGGAAGAGGAACTCGATCCGACGGGAAAGAAGCAGAAGGAAAGTTACCAGCCGTCCAAGCCTTAAGCACCCCAATCGCCTAAGCACCCAATCCACTCGCGAGCCTTGTTTGTCATTCCGCAGCAGAGCGGAGGGATCTGCTTTTCGCTACCCACACACCCGGCAAAAGGCAGATCCCTTTACTTCGTTAAGAGATGACAAACAGGTCTTTACTTCTGGCACTTCTTACAGAAGTGTGTCGACCGACCACCCACCACAATCCTCTGGATTGGTTCGCCACACTCACGGCAGGGCTGACCGGTGCGGCTGTAGACGCGGTGTTCCAGTTGAAAAAAGCCGCGCACGCCGTCGGCGTCCACATAGTCGCTCACGCTGGAGCCGCCTAGGTGGATCGCCTGCTTCAGAACGGTTTGCAATGACCCGTGCAGTTTCAACAATTCCGCTCGGGTAAGCCGTCCGGCATGGCGCTTCGGGCGGATGCCTGCCCGGAAGAGGCTCTCGTCGGCATAGATGTTGCCCACGCCATGCAGCAGAGCCTGGTTCAGCAGCGCGGCCTTGATGGGTGTTTTGCGTCCGCGAAACAGAGCGGCAAAGTTCGCTTCGCTGATGGTCAGCGGCTCCGCTCCCGGTCCCTCATACTTCGTGTCTTCCGCGACCACGCCGATGCGCCCGAAGCGGCGCGGATCGACAAAGCGCACCTCGCGACCATCGCCCAGGTGAAGGATGGCGTGGGTATGCGGCGGCACCGGCACATCCGGCTGCGAGACGAGCAGGCGGCCCGTCATGCCCAGGTGAACTGTCGCCTGCGCATGCGTTCCATCAGATCGTCGCAAGTCCATGACGATGGTCTTGCCCACGCGGTGCACGCGTTCGATCTTCGCGCCGGTCAGCGTCTCCTCAATCAGCGCAGCGGGTGACTTGAGCGGCTCAGGCTTCGAGCCGAGCGTGACCCGCTCGATGCGCTGGCCGCGCACACGCGCGTTCACGCCATTGGCTACGGTTTCCACTTCGGGCAGTTCCGGCATTACGGGTTGGATGAGGCATGCGGCGGATGCGTGCCCCAGGTTCACGCATGTCCCGCTGTAGCCACGTTTGTCATCCCGTAACGCCTAACGTTTGTCATCCCGTAGCGCAGCGGAGGGATCTGCTTCGCTGGCTTACCCAGCCCTGTGAAGC